>NYTO01000045.1 GCA_002683535.1 SAR116 cluster bacterium | reverse complement strand
CGTTTGCCCCATCACCGGTCAAGGTCTCCAGAAACAGTTTTTGACAGCTGACGCATCCCACGCATGTGGAATATGACGCAAAAGCCAAGGTGTATCCTTGGATGGCCAGCCAATCTGGATCAGATCAAACCGCCATTCAAGATTCGGTGAGATATGCCGCCGCTTGGCAAAATCCTCGGCAGCACGGATGATCCGCGTCTGCTGTTTATGGCCCGGTGCAGCTGCATCGCCGCTTCGGCTGCAAAACTTCACCTCGACGAACAGAAGCCTTTGCCCGCGCCGTGCAATCAGATCCACCTCGCCGGACGGGCATTTCCAGCGCCACGCCTGAATGCGGTAAAATTGTATACACAACCAGCCGATCACAATCGCTTCTGCCAGTCGGCCCAATTGTTCTGCCCGCCGCCGCCTTGCCGCGTCAGGGGCGGGGTCCGGTTTGTGACGTCCGGTCAATCGGCGCCTCCGGAGTCCTGCTTCGCAATCTCCAGCGCCATTTTATAGACCCGGTTCTTGGCAATGCCGGTGGCAGACACAACACTGGCAACAGCATCACGCAGGCGTTGGCCGTCCATTTCCGCGCGCAGCATGCCAGCCAGCGCATGATCATCGATGACAGCATCCCCGGTATCGCTTCCGGCAACCACGATCACGACCTCGCCTTTCATCGGCGGGCTTGCCTGCAGGTCCGTGGCAAGATCCTCAAGGCTGCCATGCAGTGCCTCTTCATGAAGCTTGGTAAGCTCGCGCGTCACACAGGCCTGTCTGTTGCCGAAAATCGTGGCCATGTCAGACAGGGTGCGGACAAGGCGCGAAGGCGTGTCGAACCATATGCTTGTGGCTGACAGGCTGGCCATTTCGGCAAACAGTGAGTCGCGGGCTTTTTGCGGTGTCGGCACGAAACCGGCAAACAGAAAACGGTCACTTGGCAGACCTGATATCGTCAGCGCGGCAATCGTTGCGCTGGGGCCGGGGGTGGTGGTGACGCGCAGGCCCTGTTCACGGCAGGCGGCAACAAGCTTGTAGCCGGGATCTGAAATCAGCGGCGTGCCGGCATCGCTGACCAGGGCGACATGATCACCATGGGTGATGCGCTCAATCAGATAGGGGCGCATTTTTGCGCCATTATGATCGTGATAGGCCACGATTTTGCCTAAAACAGATGTTCCGGTAAGTCGCAGCAGCTTTTTTGTCACCCGCGTGTCTTCGCAGGCGATGATATCAGCCGCTGCCAGGGTTTGCGCGGCGCGCGGCGAAAAATCACCCAGATTGCCAATGGGTGTGGCAACAATGCTGAGGGTTCCGGCGCGCGTCATGAAGATGTGGTCCCGTTCTGGCAGTGCCGTATCCAACGGCGAGAAAGTGGGGGTCTGGCTGCTGCAGTCCGATTTGGTCCGGGTGAATTGTATCCGGGCGTATTATGTCCGGGCCGGAGTCTGTATAGCTGAATAATGACTTGGGGGCAAAAACAGGTCATGATGTGACCGTTTTGTGGAGGTAGTATATGTCGTCGATCGCCGGACCATGCAGACTGCTTGCCGGTCTTTTGTTCCTAACGGCATGCGGGGTGGCTGTCGAACAGGCACCGCAGACAAGCAGCACCGGAACAGATGCAGGCGTTTCTGATGCGGACGTTACCGAAACAGCGGTTGCCCCTGACAAGGACGCGCCGTTATCGCCAGACAATGACGGTTTGATCATCGATGACATTATTGCCTCGCTTGGCAAGACAGAAACAGCAGGCAATGTGTCTGAACCGGCGACCGATCAGTCAGCAGGCATAAACCCGGCGCCCGAAGGTGACGACAACCCCGCGCCGGCNCAAGACAGCCTGTCCANCACNGAAACCGTGCTGGCGCTGCTGGCACCGGTGATCGCGGAGTCGGCAAAGCGTCCAAACCCGGATGCTGATTCGANTACCGAAACCGGTGTTGATAGTGACGTTGCACCAGAATCAGACACGGCAGCGGGCAAGGCTGTGGGCGACATCATCTGGAANCTTGAAACTGCGCAAAAAGACAAACCGGCAGCGCAGANCGACATGGCCCAGAANGCGCCAGATGCGGCGGTTGCGCTTGTCGGGCCTGATGAATCGCTGGCAAGTGATGCGCTGGAAGCCGCCTTTGCGATGATTGCAAACCGCAACCCCCTTGCCGCACAGCAAGGGTTCACCCTGCCACGCAAACCGGCAGCCATCACGCGTGTTGGCCTGCTGATTCCCACATCGGGTGTAAATGGCCATCTTGGCATGGAGCTGCAGCGNGGTGCCGAGCTTGCGCTGTTTTCGATGGGCGACANGACAATCGAGCTGCTGGTCTTTGATACAGCTGGCGGGCCGCGTGCAGAAGAGGCCGCGCGGGCCGCACTGGCAGCCGAGGTCGATATTATTGTCGGTCCGCTGTTTTCACGCTCGGTTGTGGCGGCGCGCGCGATCGCCGGCACGCGCAATGTGCCGATGCTGTCACTTTCGAACAATCTGGATGTCGCTGACCGGACCAGCTGGCTGCTTGGTTATATGCCGGAACAGCAGATAGAATTGTTGCTGGGTCATGCGCTGACCGCNGGCCATACCAGGATTGCGATCCTTGCCGAGCAATCGCCCTTTGGCCGNCGTCTGGCAACGCATGCGCTTCGCCGGCTGAAACAACTGGGCATGACCCCTGAAGTGGTACAGACATTATCACCGGCACAGCTGGCATCCGAAGACCAGCTNAAGGNGNCGATCCAGACNTTNACCGGCTATNAGCCACCTGCCNAAGACGAGGAAGCNCCGGCCTTTGCCGATCTGCCGCCNCCACGTTTTGAAGCGGTGGTGTTTGCTGGCGGTGCTGAATTTGCCCTGCGCACGGCACCCGTGCTGGCCTATTATGATGCCGATTCAGAACGCGTCCTTTATCTGGGGAATGCGCAATGGAACCAGCGCCGCCTGCTNATGGANCCATCACTGCATGGTGCGCTGTTTGCCTCGCGCCCGACCGATCAGGATGAAANNTTCAACGGATTATGGACCGATATCTGGGACAGCCGCCCGGGGTCACTGGCGCGGCTCAGCTTTGATGCNATGGCGATGATCACCGTCGCTGCAAAAACCCGGCCACGGCGCTGGCGATCATCGCTTGTTGCAAATTCGGGCTTCAACGGCTTCAGCGGTGCTTACCGCCTGCTGCCCGATGGCAGCAACCGGCGTGCATTCGAATTGCGACAGATCGAGGCGGGTGTCTCAATCCTGTTCCGCGCGGCGCCAGAAAAGATCTGAACGGGCCAGACCTGAACGGGCCAGACCTGATCGATTATTGCGGATCATCATCCGGCACCAGTGCGGCGATGATACTGTTCAGAACCAGACGGCCCTGCGGCGTTGCCACCAGCCTTGTATCGGACGGCCTGTCCAGCAGCGACAGACCGGTCAGNCGGGCAAGNGCAGACGGGTCAACAAGTCCGGCGGTATCCATGACCTTGTCATCATGCCCGATCCGNNGGGCCANCGCCGCNAGATCAACCCCTTCGGCAAGGCGCAATCCCATCATCAGATGTTCTGCAATAACCGCCTGACCGGTATCACGGGTTTCACTTTCGATCCCGTGCCCGTTCTTTTCCACATCTGCCAACCATCCTTCGGGGCTGCGCCGCGTGGCCAGACCAATGCGGTCCGGCCCGTCGGCCAGCCTGCCATGTGCCCCCGGCCCGATGCCGATCCAGTCCTGNGCGCGCCAGTAAACCAGATTATGGCGACAGGCCGNATCCCCGCGCGCANANTTCGATATCTCATAGCNATGNAANCCGGCGGTCTGCATGANCTCACCNGTCATCTCATAGAGATCGGCAGCCAGATCATCATCAGCCACAAGCGTTTCACCAGCNCGGGTGCGCGTAAAAAACCCTGTGCCAGGTTCGATTGTCAGCTGATACAGCGACATGTGATCAAGNCCGATATCAATGGCTGATTGCAGTTCGCGCATCCANGCGTCTGCAGACTGTCCGGTGCGGGCATAGATCAAATCCATCGACACCCGTGCAAAATGCTGCCGCGCTGCTGCAATGGCGCGCAAGGCTTCATCGGCTGAATGTTCGCGGCCCAGAAATGCAAGCGCCGCCGCATCAAGTGACTGCACCCCCAGCGAGACACGATTGACGCCGGNAGCCGCCAGCCCTTCAAGGTTTGCGGCCTCGGTNGATGTCGGGTTCGCCTCGAGGGTGATTTCGATATCGGACTCGAAGCCGAAAAGATCNGCTGCCACATCAAGCGTATCGGCAACNAGNCGGGGCGGCATGAGGCTTGGCGTGCCACCACCAAAAAATATGCTGTGCAATGGCCGGTCTTTGCCAAACCGCGCTGCCATATGCGCCATTTCACGCNGGTACGCATCAGCAAANGCCTGATGATCGATGCTGGNGGCAACATGCGAGTTGAAATCACAATAGGGACATTTCGCCCGGCACCAGGGCCAGTGGATATACAGGGCAAGCGGGGTATCGCTGGAGGGGGTATGGGCCAGTTGCGTATCGCGGGGCGGGCTGGTCATGAAAAACAGGCTGCAACAAGCTGTTCAAACGCGCGCGCNCGATGCCCGATGGCCAGTTTTTCCTGCGAGTCCATCTCGCCAAAGGTCATCTCATATCCGTCCGCAACAAAGATCGGATCATATCCAAAGCCGTTATGGCCGCGCGGCGGCCAGACAAGCTGGCCATCAATCCTGCCCTCAAAGACGGCGTCATCGCCATCTGGCCAGACTAGTGCCAGGACGCAGATGAAGTGGGCGCTGCGATCATCACTTTGCAGTGCGGCAAGCGAGCTGTTCACCTTCTGCATGGCCATGATGAAATCCTTGTCCGGCCCGGCCCAGCGTGCCGAATAAATGCCGGGCGCGCCATTCAGTGCCGGAACCACGAGCCCGGAATCATCGGCAAGGGCTGGCTTGCCTGTGGCAGTCGCTGTGGCACGGGCTTTCAGCAGGGCGTTTCCTGAAAAGGTGCTTTTTGTCTCTTCCGGTTCTGGCAGCGCATAATCCTGCGCCGAGGTGACGCGGAAGGGCCGCCCGTCAAACAGGGCACTGATCTCGCGAAGCTTGCCCTGATTATGCGAGGCAAGAACAAGCTCATCCTCGGAAAAACGGCGACAGGACATCATCTGACCCCCGATTTGCAAAGTTGATCTCTCCGCAAGGCCTGCCTGCCTTACAGGCCTGCCTTGACGGCCGCCATCTGCATCTCGAACAGCTGCGCACATCCGGCTTCTGCCAGATCAAGCAGCTTGTCGAGTTCCTGGCGCGAAAAGGGACGCTCTTCCCCTGTCGCCTGAACTTCGACAATGCCGCCGTCAGCAGCGAGAATGAAATTTGCATCAATCTCGGCAGTGCTGTCTTCGGCGTAATCCAGATCGGCCACCGGCTGGCCTTGCCAGATACCGCAGGACAGGGCGGCCACCTGATCGGCCATCGGTTGCCGTGAAATTGATCCGGCCAGCAGCATTTTCTCACACGCAATGCGCAGCGCAACCCTGCGACGCGTTGAAGGTGAAGTGGAAACGGTCGGCGGCCCATGACTCGAGCACCCCGGGAAAGCGACTCAGCGGTTCGATGGAGAACGCGGAGAGCGCAGTGAGATAAGAACCGAGGCCGGCGGGT
>NYTO01000006.1 GCA_002683535.1 SAR116 cluster bacterium | reverse complement strand
GAACAAGACGGGTCAGCGCCCATGCAAACGCCAAGCGTGGATTATCCACAACAAGCGCCACAACAGCTGAACCAAGTTTGTCTGCCAGCGCCGACTGCGTAACAACGATCGCACCTGCCTGTGGCCTTGCATCACCGGCCTCGCCGCGAAGGAATGTGATGTCTCCGGCCTGTGCCTCAGCAAACGGCGCAGCACCGTCAATCAGTGTATCAGGACTGCCGCGAAGTTCAGCACCGATCAAGTCGGCAAGCGTACCTGCCGTATGCGGCACTAGGGTAAAAAAACGGGGATCGACACTCATTGATCACCCCCGGCACTGTCAGAAACATCGTAATCGATTTCGATTTCGATACGCGCATCCTTTGTTCGTTCATCAAGACGGCGCAGCAATTCATCAGAGATGTTAAGTCCGGGCCGGAACACCACAGCTGAATCCTGTTTCAGGATCAGGTCGAGCCTTTGTTCACGTGCAATTTCTGTAATTATGTCCAACGCTAGGCTACGGAGCTTTGCCTGGGCATCCTGGAAGGCGAGATCAAGAGCTTCCCGCCGATACTGGATTTCGCGTTGTATCTGGGCGACTTCATCTTCAAAGGCGGACAGGCGGAGCGCAAACTCGTCCTCGCTGATCGTGCTTCGAATGTCCAGCAATTCACGTTCGGTCAACTGCAGAACCGCCTCACGCTCTGAAAACTCGGCCTGGAACAGCAGGCGTTGCTCGTCCAGCAATGCACGCACGCGCGATGTCCCGCTTGATGCGCGCAACACCCCCTCCAGATCAACCAGCCCAACCCGTTCAACAGCGAATTGCGCGCTCATCCCCTCTTCGATAGCCGGGGGATTCGCATCTGCTTCTTGCTCTGAGACAATGGATTGCGCCCCGGCAGGGCTGCTGACCAATATCAGTAGATAGACGCAAAAAGTGGCAAAACCTGCCCGAAATGCCACGCGCAGCCTCCTATAACCGGGTGCCGATTGCGAACTGGAATGTGCTTGTCTGGTCATATGACTTCTTGCTGGTCGCATTCGCCCAATAGAAAGACATCGGGCCAATGAAAGTATCCCACAAAATACCAACACCAACTGATGATCTCAAACTCTTGTCATTGGCTCCCGTGACGCCGACAGGAAAGTCTGTTCCCCAGACCGAACCCAGGTCAGAGAACACTGTCCACCGCATCCCGAGATCTTTGCTCAGGCCAAGACTTGAAATGACCTCCACACCGGCTGTCATCACATTATTGCCGCCAACGGCCGCCTTGGAACCTGTATCACGCGGACCAATGCCACTGCCATCAAATCCGCGAACACTGTTTCCGCCAAGGAAAAAGCGGTTTGACTGGGTAACCTTCTCGCCACTCAGCCCGACAACGGTGCCGTAACGCGCCTTTGCGCCAAAGACAAAGGTGTTGAAATTGAATGGCTTGTAGTACGCACCATCAATGGTGGCTTTATAGAATTTTGCATCACCGCCAAGCCCGCCAAGCTGCTGGTCAATACGCAAAAGTGTGCCTTCGGTTGGATCAAAGCGGTTGTCACGCTTGTCCCTGCTGAGGGTATAACCCACGGCCGATGTCAGGATCGTCTTGCCGTTTTCACCTGTGATCGAGGACGCGTTGGTTGCGTTGGATGTGGTCTTGGCCTGTGACAACTCGTACCTGACATTGTGATAGAAATCATTGGCCGCGCTGAAGCCGATTCCAAAATCAAATCCCGTTCTGGTCGCAGTCGTCTGGTTCAGCTTTGCCTTGTCATTAAAGAGCGTGGCCCGCCCCGTCAGATTGCGTCCGAACAGATAGGGTTCGGTCACGCCAAGCGAGAGGTTCGTGCGTGTCTTTGCCAGATCAAGCGACAGGCTTACAGCGCGACCGGTACCAAGGAAATTGCGCTCATCAATACCAAACAAAATACTGGATTTGTCGATTGAAGAGTAACCAAGACCAATCGACAGTTCTCCTGTTGATTGTTCTTCAACCGCAATTTCAGTGATTGTCTGATCGTCACTGCTGCCAACATAGTTGCGCACCGATACATCAGAGAAGAATCCAAGATTGCGGATATTGCGGATCGACCGGTCCAATTTCAACTGGTTGAAGGGATCGCCCTCAACTATTTCCATCTCACGGCGGATAACCGTGTCCAGGGTACGGGCATTNTTGACGATNTCGATCCGCTCAACAAAGTTCTTTTGCGCCTTGCCGATGCGCAAGGNCACNTCCAGTGTTTCANTTTCCGGATCGGTCTGCACTTCGGTATCAATATTGACAAAAGCATAGCCAAGAGCACCAAGCTGGTTGGTTATTTCCAGCAGTCCCTGCTCCAGCGCCCGCACATCGTACCATTTGTCATCCCCGAAATCGAAAACAGACTGCAGCGCCTCAAGGTCAACATTCTCGATTTCGCTGCTGATATCGATCTCGTTTACGCGGTAGCGAATGCCCTCATTGAGCAGGAAAGTGACTGCAAATCCTGTACGATCAGGCAACAGGCCACCTTTGACGCGGCTAACCTCAATTTCGGCATAACCNCGCGACAGATAAAATTGGCGAAGCAGCCTTACATCATAGTCCAGCCGACTTTCGTCATATTTGTCGCTCGATGCGAAAATGGCCCACCACTTGCTTTCACTGCTCGAAATGCTGCGCTTCAGGACACGATCGGAAAAACGCTCATTGCCGGAAAATGAAATCGAGCTGATCTTGATCAACGGCCCTTCNCTGACCACAAAAGCCAGATCAACCCGGTTATCGCTCAGTTCAATGATTTGTGGTTCAACCACCGCTGCATAACGCCCGCTTGCCTGATAGACCTCCAGCAGACGCNTGCTGCCTTCAAGCGCAAGTTCACGCGTGTATACGCGGCGTGGCTCGATATCCAGCACNTCAAGAAGGCGNTCATCCTTCANGACATCATTACCTTCGATATTGACCCGGTTGATGATGGGGTTTTCAAGAACGGTGACATTCAGAACGCCACCATCAAGAAACACGTCGATATCCTTGAAAAGCTGGGTTTCGAACAGCCGCTGCAGGGCGATGCTCAACGCGCTTTGCGTTACGCGGTCACCAACCCGGACAGGCAGATAGGACANGATGGTAGACGCCGCCACCCTGCGGTTGCCATCGATGACGATTTCCTCGACTTCAACAAGCTGGTTACCTGACTGTGCCGATANCGGCACTGCAGACCCTACAAGAGAAAAAACAAGTACCGCGAAAATCAGTGCCAGCTTTTGCATGTGGCAGCCCCTCTTTGAATTCTGCGGAAACTATACCCACTGGACCGCGTTTATAAAAGCAGACATTTCCGAGATGCCGGCCTGTGGCAGGGTCAACCGATCAACCGGCTTACATCAAAGAACATAACCACAACCATCAATGCCAGCAGCAGGCTCATCCCGAACCGCATAAGAACGGCCTGTGCCGCCAGCGGCAGNGGCTTTCCAGCAATCGCCTCATAGAAGAAAAAGGCCAGATGCCCGCCATCCAGTGCCGGAACCGGCAAAAGATTGATCAACCCCAGATTGATCGAAATCAGTGCGGTCAGCAGTATGAAGGGGACAATGCCCTGTTGCAGGGCAGACCCCGAAATCTTGGCAATTCCGATCGGNCCCTGCACCTCGGCAGCCTGCATCTGGCCCTTGCCAAGCCTGGCCAGTCCGCGAAGGATCATGACGCCATTGTAAAAGGCATCCGATGTGCCAGCCACAAGGGCGCTGCCGGGCAANAGGCGCTGATGCGTAATATTGCTGGTAGAGCGCACCCCCAGAAACCCGATATTCAGGTCCAGTTCCTCAATATACCGCGGCTCCGGCGTCACTGTCAGATCAACCCGCCTGTCGTCACGCAAAACAACAAACGCCAAGGCCCGTCCCGGGCTTTCGGCAACAAGACCGCGCATATCAGCAAANTTGCGAATGCTGACACCCCCNATTTCTGTGACAATGTCGCCTTCCTGCAANCCAGCAACNGCGGCAGGAGTATCGGGCATAACCTCGCCAATTTCGGCCGGTATCTCAATCTTTCCAAAGGTCATATAGACCAGTGCAAACAACAGNATACCCAAAATGAANTTGGCAACAGGGCCAGCCGCGACAATCAGGATTCGCCANCCCAGAGANGCAGCGGCAAAGCTGCCCTTGACCGCATCAGCACCGGCGCTCGGCGCGCTGGCAGCGTTTTCATCACCGCGCATCCGCACATAACCNCCAAGCGGAATGGCTGCAAACCGCCATCTGGTGCCGGTAGATTTTGCTGTCCAGCCNAATATTTCCGGGCCAAAGCCGATTGAAAANACTTCGACAACAACCCCGGCACGTCGCGCGGCCCAGTAATGGCCAAGCTCATGAAAAAAGACGACGGGTGTCAACAGCAGCAAAAAGCCGATTGTCATCTGCAGGGCGCTGAGTTCAGGCATCAGGTTTGGCACTCCCAAAGGTAATTGTATTCACGCAACTATTTTCGAACCACAAGCTGGATCGNATTAAAGGTNNCGAAGCGCAAACCTGGCGATTAGACAAGCGACTGGCATGTCGCCTCAGCCATGCGCCGTGCTGCGCCATCCAGCGCCATAACATCTTCAACTGTATCTGTTGATGCATCCGGCGTCTTTTCAAGGCTGGCGTCGACAATCGATGATATATCGGAGAAACCAATTTTCTGGTCAAGAAATGCCGCTACAGCAACTTCATTCGCGGCATTCAGGATCGTTGGCATTCCGCCACCTGCCTCCAGTGCCTGCCGCGCAAGCCCAAAACAGGGGTAACGTGCAGGTTCGACCGGCTTGAAGTTCAGCGACCCAATCGTCACCAGATCCAGCGGTTCCGGATTCCAGTTCAACCGGCCGGGCCATGCCAGTGCATATGATATCGGTGTTTTCATGTCGGCCGTGCCAAGCTGGGCAATGACCGATCCATCATTGAAATATACCATGCCGTGGATGGCGACTTCAGGATGAACAAGAACATCGATGGACGCTGACGGCAGATCAAACAGCCATGCTGCCTCAATCACCTCAAGCCCCTTATTCATCATCGTAGCGCTGTCTACCGAGATTTTACGCCCCATCGACCAATTCGGATGCGCCGTGGCCTGTGCCGGCGTGATAGTGCCGAAATCACCAAGCGGTGTGTCCCTGAACGGGCCGCCAGATGCCGTCAGACAAATCCGGCGAATGCTTGCTGGATCATGCTCAGCAGTCATCGCACTGCAGACAGTGGTGGTGGCGGCAGCCGTCCCGTCGCGTTCCAGGCCATGATGCACCCAGCCCATCCAGCATTGAAAAATTGCGCTGTGTTCACTGTCAACAGGGATCAGCCGTCCGCCGTTGGCCTGCGCCAGACCAGTCACCAATGCACCGGCAGAGACCAGTGATTCCTTGTTTGCAAGCGCCACAGTCTGCCCGGCCCCAAGCGCGGACAACACCGAAGGCAGCCCCGCCAGGCCGACAATGCCAGCCACAACCACATCAACCGGCATCGCCGCCAGTTCAGCACAATTCACAGCGCCGGCGACAACCTCGATACCGTGGCCTGCCACCGCGTCACGCAGTGAATCAAGCGCCGCCTCATCAGCAATACCAATTATTGAAGGTTGGAATGCAAGGGCTTGTTCAGCCAAGGTTTTCCAGTCTTGACCAGCAACAAGTGCGGTGACTGAAAATGCCTCAGGGCATGCCCTCACAAGTGCAAGCGTGCTCTTGCCGATTGACCCTGTAGACCCCAGAATTGTCAGTCGCTTTGCCACACCAGACCGCACATTCCCAAACATATAATCGCGGGCGATTGCCGCGCGTTCATCACACCAGCAGACTATAGATATACATCACCGGTAATGTAAGAAGATAACCATCAAAACGGTCAAGAACGCCGCCATGCCCGGGGATCAGCCGACCGCTGTCCTTCACCCCGACATGCCGCTTCAGTGCCGACTCCAGCAAATCACCCATCTGTGCAAGCACGGCGATAACAGCGCCAACGATGATGGCAATGCCCGCCCCCACCTCAATCAGTCCGAACAGGAAAATGCTGGCGATCGCCGCCCCAATCATCCCACCTGCTGCCCCGGACAGCGTCTTGTTGGGGCTGATGACCGGTGCCAGACGTCTTCCCCCGACACGCCGACCNACAAANTAGGCCGCAATATCACAANCNGCGACGATCAAACCAAGCCCCAGCACGAAATGATGNCCNCCTTCAAGGCCAAGCAACGCGCGCCCTGAAAGAATGCACAGGATCAACAGCGCTGCAAACAGCACAGCCATCCGGTCACGCAGAACAAGCCAGACAAACAGAACAACAAGGCCGCCCAGCGCCATCATTGCCGGGAACAATGGCCCGCCCGACNGGCTTTCAAGCTGATCAAAAAACGGGGCTGGCANGGCGAACAGGACGACATCNNNAACAAGCATGATCCGCACGGCNCGTGTCATCCCATGCATGACAGAAAATTCCCAGACCATGATCAGCGCAAGGGCCAGAAAAATCCATTGCGCTGCCGACTGCGACATATAGAACGCAGCAACAACAGGCGCAAAAAGCACAGCGCCAAATACGCGCAGCATTGTTCCAGAGTTTTTCTCGAGTGACATCTATCAGGCCTGGCGCGGCCCGGCACTGAGCGNTGTAACGTTCGTTACAATCTTTTCAGCGTCTGCGGCATCTGTTTTGGAGTTTCCACCGAACCTGCGATCACGCTCGGCAAAGCTGAGGAGCGCGCGATCAAGACTCTTNTCGGAAAAATCAGGCCACAANTCCGGGCAGAAAAACAGCTCCGCATAGCACATGTCCCACAGCATGAAATTGGAAATGCGCTGNTCACCGCCNGTGCGGATCAGAAGATCGATATCAGGCAGCGCTGACGATACCATCCGTGATTTCAGAATATCTTCGTTGATATCAGACGCTTTGATGATGCCGCGATCNACTTCGGTNGCCAGAATGCGTGCCGCATTTGTCAGTTCCTGACGCCCCCCATAATCGAGTGCTATGCTGAGGTTGAGGCCCGTGTTGCNNGATGTCTCATCCTCAGCCCACTCTATCAGGCTGCNAAGCCGTGACGACAGGCGATCACGGCTTCCAATCACCCGCAGCTTGACGTTTTCTCCATTCAGTTCGTTTATGTCATTTTCCAGAAAACGGCGCAGCAACAGCATCAGCCCGTCGACTTCTGCCTTTGGCCGGGTCCAGTTTTCGAATGAAAACGCGAATACAGTCAGCCAGCGACACCCCTTTTCATGCACGGTGCGCGCAATATTTTTCAGTGTTTTGGTGCCCTGCTCATGACCAAAAATCGCCTCTCGCCCATTACGCTTTGCCCAGCGCCGGTTCCCGTCCATGATGATGGCGATATGGTGGGGAGTGTTATTCATGGGAAAATCCGGTTTGCAGCTGCACTGAAAGTTTGAAGACTATCCACAAGACTTCATCAGACCTGAGTGATCTCTTTTTCCTTGTTTGCCAGCGCATCATCAACCTGCTTGACGTGATCATCAGTCAGCTTCTGGATTTCAGTTTCAAAATCGTGACGCTCGTCCTCAGAAATCTCGCTGTCTTTTTCAAGCTTTCGTGCAGCTTCAATGCCATCCCGACGTACGTTGCGAACAGCAACGCGCGCCGCCTCAGCATATCGGCCAGCTACCTTTACCATGTCTTTGCGCCGCTCTTCGGAAAGATCAGGGATCGGCACACGGATCAGGGTGCCTTCGGCCATCGGGTTCAGACCAAGGTCTGATTCGCGGATAGCTTTTTCAACNGATNCCGTTANCGATGCGTCCCATACTGTCACTGTCAGCATGCGTGGTTCTGGCACTGAAATATTGCCAACCTGGCTGATCGGCATTTTCGAGCCATAGGCATCAACCATGATCGGCTCCAGCATCGCAGTCGACGCACGACCCGCACGCAATCCCATAAACTCGGTTTTCAGGCTGCTGATGCTGCCTTCCATCCGCCGCTTGATATCGTCAAGGTCTATTGCGGACATTTGTATGTCTCCTTCATCTGGGCGGGCATCATCATGTGCGGTTTTGCACAGAATGTGAAGAGGTGCCTGAAAACATGGTCATGTGTCTGGGTTCATGCTTCCCTGCAAACCGGGAAGGCATCAACTGACAACAGTAAATTTTCCTTCATGGCGCAACACGCGTTCGAACGCGCCGGCCTCTTCAATTGAAAATACAAGAATGGGGATATTGTTCTCGCGCGACAACGAGATCGCCGACGCATCCATAACTTTCAGGTCCTGCGACAACACATCGAGATAACTGAGCTGGTCATAGCGCCTTGCATCCGGATCGCTTTCAGGATCGGCGGAATAGACACCATCAACACGAGTCCCCTTCAACAGTGCATTACAAGACATTTCCGAGGCGCGAAGCGCTGCCGCTGTATCTGTTGTAAAGAACGGGTTTCCGGTGCCGGCAGCAAAGATGACCACACGCCCCTTTTCAAGATGACGCATGGCCCGCCGACGGATATACGGCTCGCACAAAGCGCTGATCGGCAAGGCAGACATCACACGTGTCGGCACATCAAGGGTTTCCAGTGCGTTCTGCATGGCAAGGGCATTCATCACCGTTGCCAGCATACCCATGTAATCACCCGTAGCACGCTCCATGCCTGCCGCAGCGCCAGACACCCCCCGAAAAATGTTGCCGCCGCCGATGACAAGGCAGGTTTCAACGCCAGAATCGACGACTTCACGCACTTCACAAGCCACAGTCGAGACCATCTCCGGATCGATGCCATAGGCCTGCTTGCCCATAAGCGACTCACCGGAAATTTTCAACAATACCCGCGGGTATCTGTGACTGGTGCAATGCGTGTCGTCATCATTCATCATTTTGCTCCGGACAGCTGTCAGGACAGCTGGGCTGCCACTTCGGCAGCAAAGTCGGTTTCTTCCTTTTCAATCCCCTCACCGAGATTGAAGCGCGCAAACGCCTTCAGTTCGATGTCAGTTCCGGCACTCTTGGCAGCGTTGGCAACAACCCCGGCGATCTGTGTTTCGCCGTCAATAACTGACGTCTGCTCAAGAAGCACAACTTCCTGATAGTATTTCTTCATGCGGCCTTCGACCATCTTTTCCGCAATTTCCTGCGGTTTGCCGGATGCTTTTGCCTGCTCTATCAGCACGTCACGTTCACGCTGAACAGACTCGGGGTCAAGGTCATCCACCGACAGGCTGGCTGGTGATGTCGCCGCGATATGCATTGCGATCTGCTTGCCAAGTTCTTCAAGCACTGCCGCGTCAGCGGAGGATTCAAGCGCAACAAGCACACCGATGCGGCCAAGTCCGGGCGCGGTCGAATTGTGCATGTAGGACACAACCGAACCAGCACCGACACTGACAGTCTCCATCCGGCGCAACGACATGTTTTCTCCAATGGTGGCAATCTTGTGAGTCAGCTCTTCGGATACGTTGCGGCCGGTACCGGGGTAATCCACCCCACCAAGCGCATCGATATCATCAGCATTCAGTGCCAGCGATGCCAGCGTCGAGGCAAACTCCTGAAATTCAGTGTTGCGCGCCACAAAATCAGTTTCGGCATTCAGTTCAATCAAGGCGCCGCGCGTTCCGTCGACAGCAAAGGCGACAAGCCCCTCAGATGCCACACGGCCAGATTTCTTTGCAGCTGTCGCCAGACCTTTGGTCCGCAGCCAGTCAATGGCTGCTTCCATGTCGCCGTCCGTCTCCGACAACGCCTTCTTGCAGTCCATCATGCCTGCGCCGGATTTTTCACGCAGTTCCTTTACCAGTGCAGCAGTCACGCTCATCGTCTTGTTCCCGTTTCAGATTATCGAGGTTTTACATAGCTTTGATACGTCAAACCGCCCCGTTTCCGGGACGGCGTTATTTGGATCACAGTGCCTGTTCGGCCCTGCGTGTCGCGAATGCTGGACCTAGCTGGCTGCAGCACCCTCGTCTTTTGCGCCATCATCCTTTGCGGCATCTTCCGCTGTTGCCTCTGCAGCCGGCGCTTCGGCTGGTGCCTCTTCGGCTGGCGTGGCTTCAACGGGTGCAACTTCAGCTGGCGCATCAGCGGCCGCAACGGCCGTTTCGACCGGTGCCTCAGCAGCCCCGCCTGCATCACCGCCTGTTGCCATCATTTCAGTCTGCAGCCCGTCAAGGACAGCGGCCTGTGCAAGTTCGCAATAGAAAGAGATCGCGCGCATCGCATCGTCATTGCCCGGAATGACATAATCAACACCATCCGGGGTGGCGTTCGAATCAACAATGGCGATGACCGGAATGTTGAGACGGTTAGCCTCTTCAACAGCAATGGCTTCCTTGTTGGTATCAATCACGAACAGCATGTCCGGAAGACCGCCCATTTCCTTGATCCCGCCAAGAGTCATCTCCAGCTTGTCGCGCTCACGCGTCAGCTGTAGCACTTCCTTCTTGGTCAGCTGGCCAACTTCCTCGCCTTCCATACGCCCTTCAAGCTCACGCAGACGACGGATTGACTGGGACACTGTTGCCCAGTTTGTCATCATGCCGCCAAGCCAGCGGTGATTGACATAATACTGGCCGCAGTTACGCGCGGTTTCGGCAATCTTGTCAGCCGCAGCACGCTTTGTGCCGACGAACAATACCCGGCCCCCGCGTGATGTCACGTCGCTCATCGCTTTCAGCGCGGCGTACAGCATCGGCACGGTCTGTTGCAGGTCAAGAATGTGGATTTTGTTGCGCTCGCCAAAAATGAACGGCTTCATGCGCGGGTTCCAGCGACGTGTGCTGTGACCGAAATGAACGCCAGCTTCAAGCATCTGACGCATGGTAAAACTAGGCAGAGACATAAATAACTCCTGTTCTCCGGTTGTGCCTCCATGCGGGAAATGAAAGGTCAGCGACCTTCACCGGACGGACCCGAAAACCAGCTGCTGCCGGATGGTTCCAACCCACATGTGTGAATTGCCGCGAGGTGTACCCATTCCCCGCCACAAATGCAAGCCGAAAAACCGCCGATGCGGCGTGGCTCATATATCCTGAACAGACAATACACCGGGCAGCTTGCGTAACGCCTGCCGTGTATCACCGCTAAGCCTAAATGTACCGGGGACTAACAGGCTGACCTCGTGATCATCAACCACCAACCGCAACTTCACCTCGGCCTTGCCCGGGCCATCCTCAACCAGCAGCTTTTTCAGCGGGTCAAGCGGGCGCTCATCCTCAATCCATACGCCAACCCCGCCATTCCAGGCGGCAATCGCACTGTCCAGCGCCTCAACCTTTGCCGCGGTCAGCCGCGGTCCGTTTTCTTCCATGCGCAGATTGGCTGCCACCAGAACCGGCATGTCGCTATCCAGCAATTCCTGCGTTTCGGCTAGAATGTCGGAAAAGAAGGTAATCTCGAACACACCGGTCTGGTCAGTGAACTGGACAAAGGCGAATTTGTTCCCGCGCTGCGAAATGCGCACCTGCTTGGCGGTAACAGATCCGGCAAGATTGACTCGCGGACGGACATTGCGGCTATCGATCATGGCCGCCAGTTCAGTTGCCGTAATCACTTTCAGCCGGTCCAGCCGGTCCACATAGTCATCCAGCGGGTGCGCCGACAGATACAGTCCCAACGCCTCGAATTCTTCGCGGAGCCTGTCCATACCGCTCCAGTCATCAACGGGGCTAAACCGGATTTCGGTATCGAGCGCATCACTGCCGCCAAACAGGCTGTCCTGACTGGATTGCGAATCCCTCCACATCGTGTCGGCATAGCCCAGCAGCCTGTCGATGTTTTCAAACAATTCGCGCCTGTTTTCATGCAGGGAATCCAGCGCACCGGCGCGAACCAGATGTTCAAACTGGCGGCGGTTGCATGCTTCACGCGGGATCCGGCGCATCAAATCAGGCAGATCGGTGTAAGCACCATTTTCTTGTCGCTCGCGCGCCAGCGCAGACATGGCCTCGCCGCCAACATTCTTGATGGCACCCAGCGCATAGCGGATATGGCCGTAACCACCATTTTTTGCCGGTTCGACAAAGAAATTTGACTCCGAATGATTTATGTCGGGCGGCAATACTTCAATACCGTCGCGCTGGCACTGCTGGCGGAACACAGCAAGCTTGTCGGTGCTGCCCGAATCAAGTGCCATTGATGCTGCCATGAATTCAGCCGGGTAATTGGCCTTCAAATAGGCCGTCTGATAGGACACCAGCGCATAGGCAGCGGCATGTGACTTGTTGAAACCATACCCGGCAAAGGCGGCAATCTGGTCGAACACGTCTGATGCCAGCTGCTCGGACAGCTGGTTTTCCATCGCCCCCTGAATGAAGGTCTGGCGCTGCTTGTCCATTTCCTCCTTGATCTTCTTGCCCATCGCACGGCGCAGCACATCCGCCCCGCCAAGCGTATAACCGGCAAGGATTCGCGCTGCCTGCTGCACCTGTTCCTGATAGATCATGATGCCATAAGTTTCAGCCAGCACCGGTTCCAGGTTGGGATGCATGTAAGTGACCTTCGAGGGGTCATGCTTGCGGGCCACGTAATCCTTGATGTTTTCCATAGGTCCAGGGCGGTACAGCGCCACCACCGCGATAATATCTTCAAACCTGTCAGGCTTCAGCCCCTTGAGCACATCCCGCATACCAGCAGATTCAAGCTGGAACACGCCAACCGTGTCGCCTGCTGACAGCATGGTGAAGGTTTTTTCATCATCAAGAGGAATGGCTGAAANATCNATCTCTATCCCACGCGCCGCCAGGAACTGGACAGCCCGTTCCAGCACCGTCAGGGTTTTCAGTCCCAGAAAGTCAAATTTCACAAGGCCAGCATTTTCGACCCATTTCATATTGAACTGGGTTACCGGCATCGGCGATCGCGGGTCACGATACAGTGGAACAAGTTCATCCAGCGGGCGGTCACCAATCACCAGTCCAGCCGCATGGGTCGAGGNATGCCGGNACAGGCCCTCAATCTTCATCGATGTATCGATGAGTTCAGCCACCTGTTCATCATCACGGCGCTGCGCACGCAGGTCTTCCTCGCTTTCCAGTGCCTTGGCAATAGTCACCGGATTTGCAGGGTTTGCCGGTATCAGCTTGGCAATCCGGTCGACCAGCGGATAAGGGAGTTCCATGACCCGCCCGACATCGCGAATGGCTGCCCGTGCCTGCAGCGACCCGAAGGTGATAATCTGTGCCACCCGGTCAAAGCCGTATTTTTCCTGCACATAGCTGATCACCTCGTCACGGCGTTCCTGACAGAAATCGATATCAAAATCCGGCATGGATACGCGTTCCGGGTTCAGAAACCGTTCAAAAAGCAATCCCCATCGCAGCGGATCAAGATCTGTAACCGACAATGCCCACGCCACAACCGACCCGGCGCCCGACCCGCGCCCCGGCCCCACCGGGATCGACTGGCGCTTTGCCCACTGGATGAAGTCCGCAACAATCAGGAAATAGCCGGGAAAGCCCATCTGGTTGATCACTTCAAGCTCGAATGCCAGACGATCATTATAGGGCNCGGCNGCCTTGCCACGTTCCTCCTCGTTCATNTCGGCAGTGAAGACATGCTGGTCCAGNCTGTNAGCCAGCCCTGCCTCGGCCTGACTTTTCAGTTCATCAGGCTCGCTGCGGCCTGCCTCGCTGGTGAATGTCGGCAGAATCGGTGCGCGCATTTCGGCAACAACACTGCAGCGCTGCGCAATGACGACAGTATTNNGCACAGCTTCTGGAACATCNGCAAACAGTGCGGTCATTTCTGCGGCAGATTTGAAGTAATGCTCGGGNGAATAGCGTGTNCGATCCTCTTCGGNGATGCGCCGGCCAGCCCCGATGCAGACAAGCACATCATGCGGCATTTCCATGTCACGCGTCTCGAACCGGCAATCATTTGTTGCCACCAGTGGCAAGCCGGTCTTCAGCGCCAACTCCAGCAGCAGGGGTTCGGCCCGCTGTTCGGCCGGCAGACCATGGCGCTGCAATTCGATATAGACGCGGCCTGGCAATATAGCTTCCAGCGCCTTCAGGCGATCTGTGACAAGCGTATCCTGACCATCAGCCGCAGCTGCGCCAATAAAACCCGCCATGGCACCACCGCCAAGCAACAGCACCCCATCCGCATGACCTGCCAGATCATCCATATTGATGACCGGATCATCACCGCCCTCAACCTCAAGCAGTGCCTTTGAATTGAGCTTGCAGAGATTGGCATAGCCGGCCTCATCCTGCGCCAGCAGCGCCACCTCGCCTGTGCCGNGCGCGTCGGACAGCAACGCCTGCACACCAACAATCGGTTGCACCCCCTCGCCCATCATCGTCTTGCTGAATTCCAGCGCGCCAAACATGTTGTTTGTATCGGTGACTGCCACTGCTGGCTGGGCATCACCGGCGGCAAGGGCCGCAATTTTCTTGATCCGCAAGGTGGATTCAGCCAGCGAATAGGCCGAGTGGACGCGAAGGTGGACGAAGGGCGCTGGCATCGGCTCTACAGGGTTGCGAAAGGGAAAGNGATACGGNNNCCAGAATATCCGCGTGGCCCGTCACCGACAACATGAATCCGGGCACCAGACAGGAATAATCCAGATATGGCATCCAATCCGGAATCCAGCTGGCAATCAGCGTTCGACGATCACCCCGTCCTCGATCGTCAAACGACGATCCATNGTCTTGGCCAGCCGTTCNTTGTGGGTGACGATCAACGCCGCAGCGCCAGTGCCATGCACAATGCTGCGCAAATGCGAAAACACCTCATCCGCCGTTTCCGGATCAAGATTTCCGGTTGGTTCATCCGCAAGCAGAACCCGCGGGGCATTCGCCACGGCGCGCGCGATAGCAACGCGTTGCTGTTCACCACCCGACAATCTGCCCGGCCGNTGGGATTTCCGGTCCTGAAGACCAACCATTGCCAGCAAAGCCTCNGCACGGTCTTCNGCCTCATGTCGCGGCAGACCATTCAGCATCTGTGGAATCATCACATTTTCCATAGCCGAGAATTCTGGCAGCAAACGATGAAACTGGAAGACGAATCCGATATGGCTGCCCCGCAAGATACCCCGTTTACGACTGCCGAGCGTGCTGGTCGGCTTACCGTCAACNAGCACCTCGCCCGATGTGGGACGTTCCAGCAGCCCGGCGATGTTCAGCAATGTCGATTTGCCTGAACCGGACGGCCCGACCAGTGCTGTCAGCTGCCCGCCATGAATGGAAAGGCTGGCATCTCGCAGGACAGANATATTCGTGTCACCCTGATGATAGTCACGGCGCACAGTGCGCAACTCCAGCATNGACTGGCGACTGNTGGCCTTGTTGCCGGTCTGGCTTGCATGATCATTCATTACGCAGCACCTCGGCGGGTTCTATGCGGCTGGCGCGCCAGGCCGGATAGAGACTGGCAAGAAATGACAGGAACAGCGCCATACCTATGACCAGACCAACCTCTCCCGCATCCACTTTTGCCGGCAATGTGGACAGGAAATAGATTTCGGCGGCGAACAATTCTGCGCCAGACACAGATTCAACAAACCCCTGAATTGATCCGATCTTCCAGCAGAACANCAGCCCGATGACAGTACCAGTCAACGTGCCNACCAATCCGATGCTGGCCCCGGTCATCAGAAAAANACGCATAACAGTGGCCCCGCTTGCCCCCATTGTACGCAGCACCGCGATGTCAGCATTCTTTGAGCGCACCAGCATGATCATTGACGAGATGATGTTGAACGCCGCGACCAGAATGATCAGCGTCAGTATCAAAAACATCACATTGCGTTCCACGCGCAGCGCATTGATGAAGGTGCGGTTGCGCTGCAACCAGTCAAANACACGGAACTGGTCAGTGACGATTCCCGCCACCAATTCGCGGGTGGCCCCGATGGTTTGCGGATCGGCGGTATAGATTTCCAGTGCCGACGCACGGTCTTTCATGCCGAATTGTTTGGCAGCGGCTGAAAAAGGCATGAAGACAAAAGCGCTGTCATATTCATGCATGCCTACATCATAGGTGCCGGCCACACGGTATTTGCGGCGGGTCGGCAGCGTTCCAAAGGCCGTCGCCTCACCCTTTGTGCCCGTCAGTGCCAGCGTATCCCCCGGGCGCACGCCCAGCTTCAATGCCAACGTCTTGCCGATCAGCACCCCGCCTTCATCGCGAAACCGGGCGATGGTGTCTTCATCAAGCGCATTCCANAATGGACGGCGTGCCGCCAGATCCGACCAGCGCACCCCGCGNATCACCGCGCCGATATTGACGTTCGAAGCGCTGACCATTGCCTGCCCCTCGATTTGCGGGGTTACGGCAATCACGCCTGGCAGTTCGACAATATCCACCGCCATCTGGTCAAAATTCNCAATGCCCCGNGTATCGGTCGAATAGACACCNATATGCCCGTTCANCCCCAGAATGCGGCCAATCAATTCAGCCCTGAACCCGTTCATCACAGACATGACGATAATCAGCGTGGCNACGCCAAGCGTGATACCGGCAAGCGAGAACCAGGCGATGACCGAGATAAAACCCTCGGAACGGCGCGAGCGCATGTAACGCATGGCCAACAGCCGTTCGACAGGAGAGAAAAACCGCATCAGGGCCCTTTCTAATGTGCGTCCCGGCAATCAGAATTGCCATGATCCAATAGCCAGTGCTGTCGAAAGAAACAGCTCTCTTCAGCCAGTTAATATACGANCATTATCCATTCTGCCGGAACTGATTCAGCNGAAACAGCTTCGAGCCACATCTATCCGGCGTCCTGCATGACCATGGTGAGCGCTGAATCGGGCGAAACTTCGACAGCCTCACCCGTGCGGCGGTTCTTCACCTCGACAACGCCGTTATCCATNCCGCGCGGCCCGATGATGATCTGCCATGGGATACCGATCAGGTCCATTGCCGCCAGTTTGGCACCAGGGCGGTCATCACGGTCATCATAGATCGGGTCAGCCCCGGCCGCCTGCAGCTTTGCATAAAGATCATCCGCACAGGCCATGCAGGTATCATCACCCGCTTTCAGATTGANCACTGCCACNTCAAACGGTGCCACAGCACGCGGCCAGACAATNCCCTTGTCATCGTGACTTGCCTCGATAATACCGCCTACAAGACGCGAGACACCAATGCCGTATGATCCCATGTGAACGGGTTTATTGCTTCCATCAGGGCCAGCCACACTCGCGCCCATGGCAGCCGAATATTTNTCTCCAAAATAGAAGATNTGACCAACTTCGATGCCGCGCAGGCTCATCAACTCATCAGCCGGTACCGGGCACTGATCCGGATCATGCATGTCATCGGCGCGCGCATAGAGCGATGTAAAGCGGTCGACGACAGGCTGCAAATCCTCNTCATAATTGACCTGCGTGACCAGATCNGCATTCAGCCAGTCTTTNTGAAAAAAGACCCCGCTTTCACCTGTTTCAGCCAGAATGATGAATTCATGGCTCATGTCACCGCCGATAGGACCGGTATCAGCCTCCATCGGAATNGCTGTCAGACCCATTCTGGCAAAGGTTTTCAGATATGATACNAACATCCGGTTATAGGCCGCGCGTGCGCCTTGCGCATCGGTATCNAATGAATAGGCATCCTTCATCAGGAATTCCCGTCCGCGCATNATGCCGAAACGCGGGCGCACCTCGTCCCGGAACTTCCANTGGATATGATACAGGTTNAGCGGCAACGCCTTGTAGCTGCGCACATGGGCACGGAAGATATCAGTGACCTGTTCCTCATTGGTTGGTCCATACAGCATGTCNCGATCATGGCGGTCACGAATCCGCAGCATTTCTGCACCATAATCATCATAGCGGCCTGATTCCTGCCACAANTCGGCGGGNTGGATGGTCGGCATCATGATTTCCAGCGCGCCTGCNCGGTTCTGTTCTTCGCGCACAATGTTGGCAATCTTGTCGAGCACCTTCTTGCCAAGGGGCAGCCAGGAATAAATACCGGCGCTGGATTGCTGGATCATACCGGCACGCAGCATCAGCCGGTGCGAGGCAATCTGTGCTTCCTTGGGTGTTTCTTTCAATAACGGCAGAAAATACTGGCTTAGACGCATGGAACAACTTTCCGGGGTAGCGACCCTGCAGCTGGTCAGGTGACGGACGAGCGACAATCTAGGGGGATGCAGAACCTAACGCAAGGCTGGCAGACCAGCATGATCAAAAACCGCATCAACCATCGCCGGTGTCACATCCTCAAGCCTTGCGGGCGACCAGCTGGCATCATTCGANTTGTCGACCAGAACGGCCCGCACACCATCGGAAAAATCAGCGCGTTCAGACATCCGCANCGCAAGCCCGTAATCCAGTNCCAATGCCGTTTCCATATCGGGAATCCTGTCGTCCATTTCCATCAGCCNTGCAAATACATGCATGGTCATGGGGCATCGTGTCGCCAGCGCATCATGCACCTTTGTCGCAAATTCATCCCCCTTCAGACGGGCAAGATCACCTGCCCGGTCGCGCATCGCAGCCAGATCATCACCGCTGAAGATATGATCAATCACCGTGCGGTTGGCCTGCAATGACGCCGGTCCCGGATCTGTCCGCTGCGCCTCGATCACAGATTCGATATCGTCCGGTGCGCAGCCCAGCAGCGCTGTGCGCAGTGCCGCCATATGCGCGCTTGGTACCACGGCATCTGCCAGACCCAAAAGCATCAGATCACTGGCACCGATGATCTGGCCGGTCAGCCCCAGGAACATGGCAAACGGGCGCGGAATTCGCCCCAGAAATATGCTGGCACCGGCATCAGGAAACAGGCCAATCGCGCTTTCAGGCATCGCAAAACGTGTTGTTTCACTTGCGACCCTGTATCGGCTGCACTGCATCAGGCCGGCCCCGCCGCCCATGACAATCCCGTCCGCCAGTGAAACAACCGGCTTTGAACAGGCGTAGATATCCAGATCGGCGTTATATTCTGCGCGGAAGTAGACGCGGGTGCGGTCAAAGTCGCCGCGCTGTATATACTGATAAAGATCACGCACATCGCCGCCAGCGCAAAAGGCGCGTGGTGTTGAACCGGCAATCACCACATGGGTTATGCTGTTGTCATGCGACCAAGCTTGCATTTGCTCACTGATGACAACCGCCATGTCATAGCTGATCGCGTTCAGCGCCTTTGGCCGGTCAAGTTCGATGAGACCAGCTGTGCCATGAACCGCGAAATGGATGTCCGGCTCCTGCATTGCATCAAAACCTTTTGCTGTCTATATCTGCCACACACACCCATCATCATGACATAATGATGCGTGCATAAACGGAATTTCCAACTTTACGGGATAGAGGGCGAGATGAGTAGAGGTCAATATCCGGCAACACGAATGCGCCGCAACAGGATGAAATCCTTTTCACGCCGCCTTGTGGCAGAAACCATTTTGTCCGTTGATGACCTGATCTGGCCGATGTTCGTGATTGAAGGCAGCAACGCAGCAGAACCGGTTGAATCGATGCCCGGCGTAGAACGCCACACGATCGACAGGCTGGTGGCGCAGGCTGCCATTGCTGTTGGGCTGGGCGTTCCGGTCATTGCCATCTTTCCGTCCATTGATGCCGCGCTGAAGGATGAAGACGGATCACTTGCCCGTGATGGCAACAATCTGGTTTGCCGCGCAGCACGCGCGGTAAAAGATGCGCATCCTGATCTGGGCATCATGTGTGATGTTGCCCTTGACCCGTTCACCTCCCACGGCCATGACGGCGTGCTGCGCAACGGTGAAATTGCCAATGACGAAACAGTAGATATTCTGTGCGAACAGGCGGTGCTTCAGGCCAATGCCGGGTGCGATATCATTGCCCCGTCCGACATGATGGATGGACGCGTTGCGGCAATCAGGGCTGCACTTGATGATGCTGGCCACCAGAATGTGCAGATCATGTCCTATGCAGCAAAATATGCGTCTGGTTTCTATGGCCCGTTCCGCATGGCTGTACGCGCCGGAACATCCCTTGGATCTGACGGCAAGTCCACATATCAGATGGACCCGGCCAATAGCGACGAGGCCATGCACGAAATTGCCCTGGATCTGGCGGAAGGTGCGGATATTGTGATCGTGAAGCCGGGCATGCCCTATCTTGATATACTGGCGCGCGCAAAGGCTGAATTCGGTGTGCCCTGCGTTGCCTATCAGGTGTCTGGCGAATATACGATGATCACAGCCGCCAGCCAAAAAGGCTGGCTGGACCATGACCGGGTGATGATGGAAAGTCTGCTGGCCTTCAAGCGGGCCGGGGCCGATGGCATTCTGACATATTTTGCGCCAGCTGCTGCCCGCCTGTTGCTGTCACACCAGACAAAAGACTGACCAAAAACCGAACAGGGCAAAACAGGCCACAACAGGGCCAAACATGCGGGGGCGCTGAGAGCAAGTGTCGCCGCGGCAGACAGCAGTGGAAGGACGCTCGAGCCCGCGAAGCGGCTGCGAAGCTTGAAAACGACGTCGAGGATGCACCAGATGTTCGATACCTTGTCCTCGATGAGGCCGCGGTTG
>NYTO01000044.1 GCA_002683535.1 SAR116 cluster bacterium | reverse complement strand
GCTTCTGCGCGGCACGCACCCGTTGCATTACGCCGCCCTGTCCGCCCGCGTCGGTTCGATCAGCGATAATCAGCTTGGTGGCTGGTATGCCTACCGGGCGAGCAAGGCGGCGCTGAACCAGTTGATGCGCACCTTGTCGATCGAGCTGGCACGGGCCAACCCGGCGGCCTGTGTAGCATCGCTTCATCCGGGCACCGTCGACACAAACCTGTCGCGCCCGTTTCAGGCCAATGTGCCTGAACAAAAATTGTTCAGCGCCAGCTATTCAGCCAGCTGTTTGTGGCAGGTGCTGGACGGGCTGGATGCACAAATGACTGGCGGCTTTTTTGCCTATGACGGCAGCCCCATTCCGTTCTAGGTCTGGCACCGCGATACAGCGCCGCCCGGCACCCCGGGCTCATCTGTCAGGGTTGTCAGCAATATTGATCCGCCCGCGCAATGTCAGCGGCAACTGCGCCAGCATGAAAGCTGCGCTTGCCGGCGCGGCGATGAAGGTCTTGTAGGTTACCCATTCGGCCTCGGTGAACCATCGCCAAACACATTCATTGGCGATTGCCAGCAGCAGAAAAAAGCACCCCCAGCGAAAGCTGAGCGTGAACCATGTGGCATCTGTCAGCGAAAACTGACCCCCGAAGAACTGGCGCATCATAGCGCGCCGCATGACCAGCCCACTCAACAGGACAGCGGCAAACAACCCGTTGAAAATGGTCGGCTGGACCTTGATGAAAATGCCGTCATCAAGACCCCAGGCGATGGCCGTGAACAGGCCGGACATNACCACCGAAAACAGNGGAAAGGCAGCNATGCGTCCGTCGCGCCANCGCGCAAGAAGCAGCACGCCAGCGCCCAATGCCGCCGACAATGCCGCNGCCATCAGCAGTCCGAAATACTGATAGCCGACAAAAAAGGCCAGCAGNGGCAGAATTTCGATGAAGAAGGCNCCAAGTTTCACTTGCTGCGTCCCATCAGNCTGTCCTGAAAGCGCTGGTCGCGCACCTTTGGGCCAAGCCATATATCCATAATCGCCTGCGCCAGCGCGGCATCTTCTATGACCGAGATGATTTCCCCATCGGCAACAAGGGTCAACCGCCCGTCCGGCGTGTGAATGAAATCTGCATGGCTGCCCTTTGGCATATCGATGAAGGCGCTCTGCATCACCGGCACCCAACTTTCAATCTGCGCTTCACTGGCCGCCTGCATCCGCTTCATTTCCTTCACCGTAGAGCTGACGATCCGGTCCTTTTTCGCGTTGATCAGATANCGCAAACGCAAACTGTAGGGGGCATCAGTGCTGTACTTTCCGTCCGGGGCGAACAGCTGCGCATCATAAATCTTGAAGAGCATCACCTTGAAACGCGCCTCNCCGACAAGTTCCGCATCGGGCAAAAGCCTGTCCAGCGCCTCTGCCTGCGCAGGCTGCGCGCCCTGAAACCCCATAAACAGCACCACCGTCAGCAGTGCCAGTGTCCGNCTGATCATCTGCATGTNNCCTCTGGCATCACTATCGTCCCGGTCCTCTAGAACAATGAANCCGCCGTGNCAGGCAGCAACTTCATCTTCAGCCCATAGCCATCATATATCAGGCCGAACGACTAGTCAGGCCGCTATCTGGACCGCTATTCGGGCCAGCTGTCCAGATCAAGCGGACCGATGGCAGCTGCCGNAGCCCCGCGCAAAAAGACCAGCGTGACCGACCCGATCTCGACACCGAACTTGCTGACAAAAGCGCGATTGATCGCCACATCCTCATCCTGCCGGTAGATCCAGTCATCAAAATGCACTTCAACTTCACGCCCCNAAATATTCAGCACGACATCATATTCCCAGTTCAGCGCGTTGCCGCTGATCCGCCCTGATGCCGGGCCGGCCACATCGCTGGCGGTGCCTTCATAACGCAAACTGCCATCCNCATCATCGGCAAGCCGCTTTATCACCCATGTCCGTTCGGCCCGCTCTCCNTCATCATAGAGAAAATCCTCGGCCAGGGTCAGCGTGTCACCGTCGACTGTGCCGACCATATTGACCCTGAACTGGCGTTGCAGATTGCCAAATCTGTCTTCAAAAATACCATAGGCGACAGACTGGCCGGCAAAGAATGCAGCAAGGTCCANCGATGGCTGCCGATCTGCAAGCGAGCTGACATCACGTCGCGCGCATCCGGCAAGGCCGGCAAGCATGACGATCAAAAGGCCGGCCACCGCCATCGCTGTGGTCAGGCCGCGCCGCCACGGCTTTGTTGTAGATATCATTGCTGTCTCCCTTGTGCTTCAGCACTCATTTCGTCAAGCGACGCCAGAAACACCGNCGCATCTGCCTCAATGCTGGCAACGCGTTCTGGTGCCATCTTGTCGAGCGAGCGGTAAATCATGCCAAGGCGNGCATTGTTGCCAAGCCGTGGCCGGTTGCGGATCAGGAAATCCCAATAGAGGTAATTGAACGGNCATGCCTCGGGCCCGGTCTTCTGCGCCACCTTGTANCGGCAATTNCCACAGTAATTCGACATGCGGTTGATATAGGCGCCGCCAGCCGCATAGGGCTTGCTGGCCAGATATCCACCATCGGCAAACAGCACCATGCCGGACACATTCGGCAGTTCTACCCATTCATAGGCATCGGCATAGACAACAAGGAACCATTCATTTACCTGATCGGGCCTGANACCTGCCAGCAGCGCGAAATTCCCCAGCACCATCAGACGCTGGATATGATGCGCATAGGCATAACGGCGGGTTGCATCGATCGACTGCGCCAGACAGTTCATGCCGGTGTTGCCCGTCCAGTAGAAATCGGGAAGCGGACGGTCTGCCTCAAGGAAGTTCATGCCGGCATAATCCGGCATCTTCAGCCAATAGATTCCGCGCACAAATTCGCGCCAGCCAAGAATCTGCCGGATAAAACCCTCAACCGCATTCAGCGGGGCATGGCCGTCATGCCAGGCCGCCTCGGCAGCGCGTACAGCTTCGCCCGGCAACAGCAAACCGGCGTTCAGATAGAACCCGATATGGCTGTGATACATCCATGGTTCGCCCTCGATCATCGCATCCTGATAGGTGCCAAACAGCGGCAACCGGTGGGTTATGAAATGATCAAGAACCTGCAATGCCTGATCACGCGTTACGGCAAAGCCAAAATCCTGCAACGCACCAAAATGGTCGGCGCATCGCGTTTCTANCAGTGCCAGCACNTCATCGGTGATCGCATCAGGCGCAAATGACAATGGCGGCGGTACAGCCAGCGACAGATCNGGTGGCTGGCGGTTGTCAGCATCATAGTTCCATTTGCCACCCACCGGCGCGCCATCTTCCATCAGCACATCATGATCGCGCCGCATCTCGCGATAGAAGAAATCCATTCGCAGCTGTTTGCGCCCGCTGGCCCAGTCGGCAAACCGTTCGGGCGTACACATGAACCGGTCATCCCCGCGAATTTCAACCGCCACATCAAGCTGGTCCTGCCAGTCACGCATCGTCGCAAGCACGCGGTATTCGCCGGGTTCAGTGACCACCAGATGCTGCAGATCATGGCGCGCCGCCGCGCGGGCCACCTCACCGCCGAAACTGCCACTATTGTCCGGGTCATCAAGGCGGACATAATCCACGGTGATTCCTTCAGCGCGCAAACTGTCAGCAAAGTGCCGCATCGCTGAAAACAGGAAGGCAACCTTGCGCTTGTGGTGTTTCACATAGGTGACTTCATCCATAACCTCGGCCATCAGCACGACGTCACGCGCCGGATCAAGATCGGCAAGGCTGGTTATGCCACGCGCCAGCTGGTCGCCCAGAACAAGGCGCAATGCCCCGCTCATGATGCGGCCCGCAGTCTGGCAAAGGCCGCCAGTGCCGCTTCGCGTGANTGTTTCAGATCGACAACNGGACGCGGATAGGTTTCGCCAAGGCGCACACCGGCCCCGTCAAGAACGGCCTGCGGGGCGGTCCAGGGCGCAAANAGATATTTGTCTGGCAACTGCGNCAGCTCGGGAATGAACCGGCGCGTATAGGCACCGTCCTTGTCGAACTTCTCGCCTTGCGTAACCGGATTGAAGACGCGGAAATAGGGCGCGGCATCTGCCCCGCACCCTGCAATCCACTGCCATGAGGCGCTGTTGCTGGCATGGTCGGCATCGACCAGACAATCCCAGAACCAGGCTTCGCCATGATGCCAGTGCAGACGCAAATTCTTGACAAGGAACGAGCCGGTTACCATCCGCATGCGATTATGCATATAGCCGGTCTGCCACAGTTCNCGCATCGCGGCATCGACAAAGGGGACACCTGTCAGCCCGCTCTGCCACGCCCGCAGCAGATGATCGTCCTCNTGCCAGTCAAAGGCATCAAACTTGGTTTGCAGGTTCCGGCGCTTCAGATCGGGATTGAAATAGAGAAGCGAATGCGAAAATTCCCGCCACCCCAATTCGGCGCAGAAATTGTCGACATCATCCGCTGGCACATCACTGGCAGCCCGCNCCGCATACCATGCCTGATTGACCGAGAGTTCGCCCCAGTGAAGATGTGGCGAGAGGCGCGATACATGCGGTCTTGCCGGCAGATTGCGGCCATCCTTGTACCCGGCNAGGCCATCAGCAATAAAATCCNGAAGCCGCGTCATGGCACCCGCCTCGCCAACCTGCCAGTGGGGGGCCAGCATGTCGGCCCAGCCCTCATCCGTCAGCAGGTTCAGATCATCAATGTCACTGGCCGGCCCGGCNACAATATCCTGCGCCGGATCCAGNATCGGTCNGGACAGCGGTTCGCGTGGCGGCGGTGCCGCCATACAGCCACGCCGATAGAAGGGGGTGAACACCTTGTAGGGTGTGCCATCNCCCTTCTGCACGTCCCAGGGTTCCCACAACAGGGCGCCGTTGCTGCTGGCAGCGGTAACACCAGCTGCAGACAGCCNGGTTTTGACATCGGTATCGCGGGCAATCCGCCACGGCTCATAGGCGCGGTTCCAGAACACGGCATCCGCCCCTGTCTGCGCTGCCAGTGCCGGCAGAATNTCACGCGCATCCCCAGCTGCCACATGCAGCTTGCCACCCAGAGCGGCGTTCAGGGCGANAAGCGAATGATGCAGCCACCAGCGGCTTGCCGCTCCCATTCTGTCAGCCCCGGCGCTTTCATCATCAAGGATGAATACCGGCACGACCCGCCCATGCGCAGCCGCCGCAACCAGCGCCGGGTTATCCGCAAGGCGCAAATCCTGTCTGAACCAGCAAATCGATACGGGGGCGCTCATTCTGCAATCCTTTACAGTGATGGCGTTGCGCACATCACATAACAAAACTTCGGGCAACGCATGCCGTCCCCCGGCAGCCTGCGTCACTTGCATTCTCAAAATGGAATGCCGGCTCAAGGCAGCCGCATTCACACCCCATACATCGCGTCTGCACCACGATGATTCAAGAGCCNGCGCAGCATGCATGTGGCCGGGCAGGCAGCGNCAATCGCAGATCAGAAAAAAAGAAAGGCGCGGCTTTCGATACTTTGTCGNGGTGCGGCGTCCGGCGCGCTTGCCGGATCGGCAAACGCTGTATGGATGGTATATCGGTTGCGGCCATCCCGTGCCGAATCATAGGTCTTGATCAGGNCAACCTCATCNGGTGCCATATGCGGAAAGTAACCCCAGCGATGTGCCGGATTGTAATAGGCCATCTGAATCTGTCCGGTGCGATCACGCGCCTGCCGGGTGACCTCAACGATATCACCGCCGGCCACTGTCGTGCTGTCACAAAAAGCCAGCGGCATGCTTTCCACGCGCCCGGCAATAGACCGCCAGACATTGACGATGGCAAAGCGCTGTGCAGACAGGCTGGCCGCCTCATCGGGCAATATCTCGGCAAGCCGCTTTTCGGCAGACCAGCTTGTATAGTCATTGTGAATGACAGATGACGGTTCACGCATGGTCTGGTTCC
>NYTO01000043.1 GCA_002683535.1 SAR116 cluster bacterium | reverse complement strand
CGTCAAAGCCCTGCAGGCTGGCCGCCTGAAGCGCGCGTCTGGCAATCTGTGCCGGTGATTCGCGATCTGCCTCGGGCAGCACGCCGACTTCGGCCTGTTCACCAAGAACACGCAGCTGTTCACGCGCCGCCGGGCGAGTCACATCAAGCGAGGCGAGCATCACCTTCTTGCGCTCTTTCGTGCGCAGGCGAAGCGCCAGCTTGCCGGCAGTTGTGGTCTTTCCCGAACCCTGCAGGCCCGCCATCAAGATGACGGCTGGCGGATTGACCGCGACATTCAGCGGTGCTGCCTCGCCGCCNAGCACATCCACCAGAACGTCATTGACGATCTTGATAACCTGCTGGTCAGGGCGAACCGCTTTCAGAACCTCGACACCAACCGCNTGTTCGCGAACGCGTGACATAAAGGTTTTGACAACGGGAAGGGCAACATCGGCATCAAGCAGGGCAAGCCGCACCTCGCGCAACGCGGCATCAACATCCGCCTCGCGCAGTGCNCCCCGCTTGCCAAGTCCGCTAAAGACGTCCTGGAGTTTGTCTTTCAGGCTGTCGAACATCCTGTGTCTGGCCCGCTGTCACTGTTGCGTTTACACCCATCACATCAAACCCGCTGGCACGCACCTGTGGCACCCGTGCTCGAAACCTTCAAGGACGGATGGAACCCGCTAGGGTCGCTGCAGCCGGATATGGCGTGATGTGATTGGGTTGTTGCGCTTTTTCGCTTCCGTTGTCAAGAATGAGAGATGTTTTTTGTCCTTTCAAAACTTCTNGCCATTTTTCTGAACCCTTTTGCGCACCCCTATATCCTGCTGGTATTGGCTGGTGTTGCCCGGCTGATGAAGCGGCGGCGACTTGTCAGGACCTGTCTGGCAAGCGCGATCATCCTGCCGCTTGCCTATGGCTTTCTGCCTGTATCAGAGGCACCGCTTCGCTATCTTGAGAATCGCTATCCGGTACCTGACCTTGCCGACAGGCAGATAGACGGCATCGTTGTGCTGGGCGGGCATACAGGATCAGGGCTGGTTTCGGCAGAGCGGAACCAGCCGCAACAAGGCCCTGCCGCTGATCGTCTGACACAGGGGCTGGCATTGTTGCAGCGCCATCCCGATGCGATGTTGATCCTGTCAGGNAGGTCGGGGCAACTGGTCCATCAAGGCTGGACCGAAGACGAAGNCNCACGCCGCCTGATCGAAAGCCTTGGTGTATCCCACATCAACATNATCTACGAAAATGTCAGCCAGAATACCTTTCAGAATGCTGTTGAAAGCCTCAAACGCGCGGTGCCNCAGCCCGGAAGCAACTGGGTTCTTGTCACCTCGGCAGCCCATATGCCACGTGCGATGGGTGCNTTTGCGGCGGCGGGCTGGGGACCTGTCATCGCCTATCCGGCCGATTTTCAGACCACACCCGCGATCACTGGCNTTTTTTCCATGCAAAGAGGCTTTTCGGCCGTTCANAACTGGCTGCATGAAGGGGTGGGNCTTGCCGCCTACTGGCTGACCGGACGCAGTGACCGCCTGCTGCCATAAGCGGGACCATTCTTGGCGGGATTGTGCTGGGCGGGATTGTTCCAGCTTACTCCTCAGCCACTCCAGCAAGGGCATTGGCAAAATCACGGGCCNCGAACGGTTGCAGNTCATCNGCGCCNTCACCAACACCGACAGCNTGGACAGGCAGGCCGAATGCCTCGGCAAGCGCAATAACNACGCCGCCCTTGGCCGACCCGTCAAGTTTGGTCACGATCAGCCCGCTGACATCGGCCACTTCGCGGAACGCACTGACTTGCGAGATCGCATTCTGGCCAACAGTGCCATCGAGCACGATGACAGAATCATGCGGCGCGGTATCATCCAGNTTGCGGATAACGCGGACAATCTTTGACAACTCATCCATCAATTCGCTGCGATTCTGCAGCCGGCCAGCCGTGTCGATGATCAGGATATCGGTGCCATCGGCGCGGGCCTGCTCCAGGGCCTGATAGGCCAGCGCCGCAGCATCACCNCCTTGTNTTCCGGCCACGACCGNCGTTCCCGTGCGNTCACCCCAGATCTTCAGCTGATCAATGGCCGCAGCGCGAAACGTGTCGCCAGCAGCAAGTGTGACTTTCTTTCCGGCCTGCACCCATTGCTGGGCCAGCTTGCCGGCGGTTGTTGTCTTGCCTGATCCATTGACGCCGACAAGCAGCACCACATGCGGGCGGTGCGCCGCATCAGGCACCAGGGGCAGCGCGACCGGGGCCAGAATGTCGGTAATGCCGTCAGACAGGGCAGCCGCCAGTGTCGACGCGTTCANCTCGCCTTCAAACTTGTGCCTGCGCATGCGTTCAGCCAGCTTTGCGGCCGCGGCAGTGCCCAGATCAGCGCTGATCAGCGCATCCTCGACCTCTTCCAGCGAGGCTGCATCAATACCCTTGCGCCCAAGAACGGCCCCCAGCGAGGCGGTAACACGGGCNCTGGTCTTGCCAAGNCCGGATTTGAGTTTTTTAAGCCAGCTCATCCTGACGCCTTTCAAAAATAGCGNTCATCAATTCCGGTCAGCCAATCTGTTCAACAAGCAANGTGTCGTCATCGCGCCCGTTGATCTTCACGTCAAGCAAGGCCCCGCGGTCGATGAAATCACCCTGCAGACGCATCTTTGCATAATTTCGCCCATGCCCGCTATTTCCGCCCTCGACNAGCATCTGATCAAAGCTGCCGACAGCATTGTCCAGAAACGCNCGCATACGCCGTGTGCCGTCTTCGCGCAGGTCACGCGCCCGGCGACGAATCGTGTCACCGTCAATCTGGCGCATGCGCGCGGCCGGTGTACCGGTGCGCGGTGAAAAGGGAAATACATGCAGATAGGTAATGCCCGCCCGGTGGATCATCTGACGCGTGGCATTATGGGCGTCCTCGGTCTCGGTCGGGAACCCGGCGATAATGTCAGCGCCAAACACGATATCAGAGCGCCGGCGGCGGGCCTCGTCACAAAAGCGGACAACATCNCGGGCCAGATGACGACGCTTCATCTGCTTTAGCACCAGATCATCGCCATGCTGTGCCGACAGATGAAGATGCGGCATCAAACGATCATCATCACCAAGCACCGCCATCAGCCTGGCATCAGGTTCTGCCGGATCAACCGATGACAGCCGCAAGCGTTGCAGCCCCGACACCCGTGACAACAGGGCATGCACCAGATCGCCAAGCCGCGGCCGGCCCGGCAAGTCAGACCCCCATGACGTGATATCAACGCCCGTCAGCACCACTTCAACACTGCCACCATCGACCAGCTGCTGGGCTGCATCGATGATCTGCGTCAGGCCCGCTGACCGGTTNTTGCCCCGACCATACGGAATGATGCAGAACGTGCATCTGTGATCACATCCCTGCTGTATCTGCAGAAAGCCGCGGGTATGCGCATGAAATCCGTCGATCATATGCGTTGCCATCTCGCGCACGGCCATCACATCACTGACGATTATGGCCTCGCACCCCTCGGCAACAGACGTCCAGGCTGCTTGTGACAGTTTGTCGTGATTGCCGATCACATGATCCACTTCGGCCATNGATGACCAGCTGTCCGGGGCAATCTGGGCCGCACAGCCGGTNACCACGATCGGTGCATCCGGATTNTCNCGGCGGGCCCGNCGAATGGCCTGTCGCGCCTGGCGTTCAGCCTCGGCCGTGACAGCGCAGGTGTTGAAAATGATCGCATCGTTCAGACCGGCTTTGCCGGCGTGATCCCGCACAACCTCGGATTCCCATATNTTCAGACGGCANCCAAAGGTTTCGACACGTGGCGCGTTGCGCTCAGCCATTGCCGGTCTCCAGCAATGCGGTTATGTCGGCTGACAGCTGGCCANTGGCNACATANGACACCGGGCCCGTCATCACGACATGGCTGGTGTCACGGTTCCAGCTGATNGTCACCGCCCCGCCATCCATGACAATCCTGTTCTCATCCTGCCCCAGCCCGCGGCGGGCAACAGCAACACCGCTGGCACAGGCCCCACTGCCGCACGCCATTGTTATGCCGACACCGCGTTCCCACACCCGCATTCTGAAGCTGCCNTCATCACGGCGGCTGACCACTGACANATTCACCCGGTCAGGGAATAGCGGCGCCGTCTCGACCAGCGGGCCAATTCTTTCGATATCCACACGCTCGGCATCTTCGACNAACACCACAGCATGCGGGTTGCCAAGCGAATGACAGACGGCATCAAGNCCAGNCGCATCAACACCGGCTATATCCAGCGGCACATGCAATGTGTCCGCNGCACTGGCCAAAGGCACATCCTGCCAGTCTGTTTTCACCGGACCCANATCNACGGCAATATCACCATCCGCCGCGCGCCANGCTNCCAGCATCCCGCCANCGGTTTCGATCTGTATCCGGTCCTGCTGCAATTCATTCATCATCATATCGGCAACACAGCGCGTGCCGTTTCCGCACGCCCCCGAAGGTGATCCGTCCTGATTCAGGATATCCATGCGCAGGTCGGCNGTATCACAGTCCCGCAGAACAAGAATCTGGTCGCACCCAATCCCGAGACGCCTGTCGGCAAGCCGACGTGCCGCCGCTTCCGGCACCTTGCGGCTGCGGTCATCACGCCAGTCAAGAATGACAAAGTCATTCCCCAGCCCATGCATTTTGGCAAACCTGTTCATGCCGCAGCCTATACGCCAATTCCCGCANAATGGGAAGATGGCAGNGGATNANAGATCAATAACCACAGGCGCATGGTCNGAAGGTTTNTCGGCACCGCGCATNTCGCTGTGAATGNTGACATCCTTTACATCGGCTGCCAGATCGCGACTTGTCCAGATGTGGTCAAGCCGGCGGCCACGGTTGCTTGCTGCCCAGTCGCGCGCGCGGTAGGACCACCATGAATACAGCACCTCATCATCACCAAAATGCTGTCGCACCACATCTGACCAGCCGCCATCATCGATCAGCCGCAGCAATCCCTCTCGTTCTATGTCTGTATGGCTGACAACATTCTTCAGCTGTTTTGTTGACCACACATCCTCGGCAAGCGGGGCGATATTCAAATCCCCGACAAGGATCGATCTCTCGGGCTTGTTCTGCGAAAAATATGCCGTCATCTCGGCAATGAAATCCAGCTTGTGACCGAATTTCGGATTTTCGTCGCGGTCTGGCACATCACCACCTGCCGGCACATAGAAATTTTGAACCTTGATTCCGCTGGCAGTGGTGGCACTGATATGACGGCAGTCCTCGCGCCCGGCCCAGTCCAGATGCCCTGTGTCGNACAACGGCGCGCGCGCGACAATCGCAACGCCATTATAGCTTTTTTCACCGCGGACAGCGTGATGCGCCCANCCCGCCTCGATCAGGGCATCAGCCGGAAAATACGCATCCTCGGTCTTTGTTTCCTGCAGGCACAGCACATCGACATCAGCAGATTTCAGAAACGAGGTAACCAGATCGATCCGCAGACGGACAGAATTGATNTTCCANGTGGCAAGTCGCATAGCTATGTCCTGTAATGCACCGGNGGTTTAATTGCTGCCTGTCAGCGTATAGTCAGGGCGCGCAAACATCNTGTTTTCATATTGATGTCCAAACCGCATGTTCTGCAGCGTTACCGTCGTTGTGACATCAGCGGCATCGCGAATGGTCCATTTGCGCAACACAAACGGCTTTTCGGTAAATTCGAGTGTCAGCTCNCCCGCAGCCTCACCTGTCTCCTTGGCCAGCAAAACCCGCACAATCCCGTTTTCAACATTGCTGGATGTTGTGAATGCGTCAGAGCGCAGGCGAACTTCCTTTTTCAAAAGCAGCGACAGCGGTGTTTCACTGATCGGATAGCTGGTCACTGTTCTGTCATTCGGACGNTCAACATGAATCCAGATACGGGTGGTCAGCAGGATCAGGGGCTCCTCCAGATCATAGACAATCTTCATCTGGTGGGGCCGGCGAAGGTGAATCACCCCGCTGGCAGTTGAGCCATCAGACGCCACCTGAATGAAATCAGCCTGCATGGTGCTGATCTTGTTGAACCAGTCTTCAGCATCGCCAACAACATCGGCGCGGACCAGTCCGGGCAGCATCAGCACAATGAGGGCCAGACCGGCCCCCGGCCATGCCGCCATGTTTTTCACATATGCCATAATCTTCACATATAAATGCATCTAGCTGGCACCTTCGTCACTTATAAGAACTTCCCGTTTGCCAACATGGTTTGCCGCGCTGATCACGCCATTCCGTTCCATCTCTTCGATGATGGTGGCCGCCCTGTTATATCCTATCTTGAGATGACGCTGGACAAAACTTGTGGATGCCTTCTGTTCACGCACAACAAGCTGCACCGCCTGGTCATACAGGCTGTTGCCGCCGCCAGCTTCGAGCAGGTCGCCGGTACTGCCGGACAACTCTCCGGTATCTTCGCTGACCACCTTCTCGTCATATTCGGGGGCACCCTGTTTACGCAGGAAATTGGCAACAGCCTCAACCTCGCTGTCATCAACAAACGGGCCGTGAACACGCATGACCCGGCCACCGCCTTCCATGAACAGCATATCACCCCGNCCAAGCAGCTGTTCCGCACCCTGTTCACCCAGAATCGTGCGGCTGTCGATCCGCGATGTNACCTGAAAACTGATACGGGTGGGAAAATTNGCCTTGATCGTGCCGGTGATCACATCCACTGACGGGCGCTGTGTTGCCATGATCACATGTATGCCTGCTGCNCGTGCCATCTGGGCAAGGCGCTGCACCGCCCCTTCAATTTCCTTGCCGGCAACCAGCATCAGATCAGCCACCTCGTCGATCACCACAACAATGAAGGGCAGCGGTGTCAGATCGAGGATTTCCTCTTCATGGACAGGACGGCCGGTTTCGGTATCAAAACCGGTCTGCACACGGCGCGTCAGAACCTCGCCATCCTTTCGGGCTTCGGCAAGGCGTGCGTTGTAGCCGGCAATATTGCGCACTCCCAGCTTGGCCATGTTGCGGTACCGCGTTTCCATCTCGCGCACCGCCCATTTCAATGCGGTGACCGCCTTCGACGGATCGGTGACAACCGGGCTCAGCAGGTGCGGGATCCCGTCATATACCGACAGCTCCAGCATCTTCGGATCGATCATGATCATCCGGCAGCTTTCCGGNGTNTGGCGATACAGCAGCGACAGGATCATCGCATTGATGCCAACTGATTTGCCGGAACCGGTTGTGCCAGCNACCAGAAGATGCGGCATGCGGGCCAGATCAACCACGACCGGCGCACCGGCAATATCCTTGCCAAGCGCCATCGGCAGATCGCCGTCATTTTCTACCCANGCCTGATGATCCAGAATTTCACGCAAGGCGACAATCTGGCGATCGGGGTTTGGCAGTTCGATACCTATGACATTCTGGCCGGGCACACCGGCGACACGCACCGAGACAGCACTCATTGATCGCGCAATATCATCGGCAAGCGAAATCACCCGTTGCGAGCGNGTACCGGGGGCCGGTTCCAGATCATATCGTGTGACCACCGGACCATAGCGCGAATCAGTGATGGCACCCTTGACGCTGAAATCTTTCAGCACGCCTTCCAGCTGTGCCGCCGTATCNTCAAGGGCCTGCCGTGACGGGCCAGAGGCCGCCTTTTTTGGCGCGGTAAGCAGGCGGGCAGGGGGCAGGCTGAACTGGCCATCACCACCAAAATTGAGGCGTTCCTGATTGCCCCNTGCGGCTTTGGCCGGTGCAGGGCTGTCACTTGCCTCGCGNCCCAGAAGAGACGGCTCATGACGCTTTTTCGACGCTTTGCGCCGTGTCTTTTTGGCTGCTTTTTCATCANCGGAAGATACNGGTTCCGGCTCGGGTTCAGTCAGGGTCAGCCCATCTTNAACGCCTGCTGCATCAAGGGTTGCGGCAGGTGNCGACCGGCGCCGCGCAAGCGCNACAACACCGCGCACCGGTGCCAAAANCAANCCAAGCTGACGCCGTGAAACAGTTGCACACCATACCCACAGGATAATGCCNAGAAACGTTACTCCNGCCCCGAAATANTGCGGCATCNAAAAGCCAAACAATGGCTCCAGCTGCGGCAAGTTCTCCAAGGCCAGGCCGGCCATTATAACGCCGGCAGCACCACCAAACGACACGCCGGTACNGCCACCTANCGCTTGAAAACCTGTTGCCAGACACAACACGCCCACCGGTGCCAGAAACAGGCGCACCAGTTTTTTGGATACATCATGCTTGCGCAGCATACGGTATCCCCAGAATACCGGCAGCAGGGTGACGAACAGGCTGGCTGTCCCCACAGCTGTGCGCAACGCGCCCGTAACGCCCGCACCAAAAGGCCCAAACCAGTTTTGGATCGGCCCNGCGGAATAGGCGCTGAGCGACGGATCAAACCTGCCGGGCGAAAAGAACATGGCCGTCAGGGCAAGNCCNGTCAAGATCACCAGCAACCCAGCCAATTCCAGCAGGCGCCGCTGGAAGAAGGCCCGCAAGGCTGGCGACAGGAATGATTTTTTCTGATCCGGATCGACCATGGGCGCTATGCTATTGTCCGTCCTGTCCGGCAGCGTCGCGCACACGCGCGACGCGCTGCAGGCTTTCCTCGGTGCGTTGATGGTCCTGCACGAGTGCCAGACGCACATAGCCCGCGCCCGGATTCACTCCGTCCGATATTTCCGCCATATAGCTTCCCGGCATGGCCCGCACCGCCTGTTCCTGCATCAAACGCCTCACGAAGGCCTGATCATCACCAACACGCAACCACAAGAAAAAGCCACCCTGCGGTGCCTCTATTCCCAGATGGCGTCTGGCAAGATCAAAGCTATGGTCATAATGCGCCCGAATTGCGGCAACGTGATCGTCATCATCATACAGGTCGGCGGCCGCAAACAACAGCGGTGTTGGCACCAGTGACCCGGTATTGGCCACAACCTTTGCATACAANGCGATCACAGACGCATCACCGATGATGAAACCNGCGCGAAGGCCAGCCGCACTCGACCGCTTTGACAATGAATTGAGAACAACAAGGTTGCGCAGCGGATCGGCATTCTGATCGCCTTCTTCNCTGTGCAGGCTGGCTGCCGCNTCAAGTGCGCCCACCGNCGGTGTTCCGCGCCAGATATCGCTGTAGCATTCATCCATGACCANCAGGAAATCATGCGCACGGGNTAGCCGGATNGCAGATTTGATCTGGTCCAGCGTCATCACCTCGCCCTGCGGGTTCGTGGGACTGCACAGATAGGCNATCGTTGTACGATCAAGGGTNGCGGCGGGCAGACTGCCCAGATCAGGTACAAATCCGTTTTCTGGCGTGCTGTTCATATATTGAATGGCGGCACCGGATGCCAGCGCACCAGCCCGCCAGGCGTGATAGAACGGATTGGTAACCAGTGCCACAGCATCATCCTTTGTGCCGCGCACCAGCCCGCCCATCAGTCCCAGCGGTTCACGCGTGCCGGGAACAGGCAGCATCTGCCGGTCAAGATCTGCCAGNCCGCCCGCAGATGGCCAGCGCCGCGCAATATAACGGTCTATCGCGGCNGTAAATANCGGATGGCCAGCTGCCTTGGGATAATATTGCCATGCATCATTGTGACGCGTGATGCTGCTTGCCAGCAAGGCACCGCCCGTGACCTGCGGTTCGCCAATCGACAGATCCAGCATGTCCAGGCTGGCCGGCGCTGACACATCTGCCANCAGCCCACGCATCTGCACAAACATATTGCCATCAAACAATGTATATTCGGGATTCAGTTTCATAGGTGAACAGCCTGAAAATGAGAGCGCGCCACGATTGAGCCCGGGATTGCGCCCGGGATCAAACCCGGGACTGAAACATGGAAAACATGCGGACCAGCCACAGCTGACAGCCAATCTGCCAGTTTGCCAATCTGCCAGTCAGTTCCTATCCTATCACCAGCAGGCTGACAATTACATACAGGCACCGCATCTTTGCAGACACCTTGAGCAGTCAAGCCGTGTTAACGCCATTTCGCATGGACTTCGCATAACGATATGCCTACATCTTGAGCAACCGGCAAGGAGGGCGCGCGTATGACGAATCCCGGTATTACAACACCGGACAGGACCCGGCTGCAGCCTGCCATATTTTTTGACCGTGACGACACGCTGACTGTCGACCGGCACGGCTATACCTGCCTTGTATCCGATTTTGAATTTGTCGAGGGTGCTGCCGAATCCCTGGCCCTGTTCCATAAAGCCGGTCTGCGGGCATTTGTGGTGACCAATCAGGGCGGGATCGGCAAAGGGCTGTTTCAGCGCGCGGATATGCACCGTTTCAATGACAAGCTGATGAGCGAAACTGCTGCCAGCGGGGGACAGATCACTGATATNGCCTTTTGCCCGCACCACCCTGATGCTGTTGATCCAGACCTGCGCACACCCTGCGCCTGTCGAAAACCCNAACCCGGCATGCTGCTGACGCTTGCTGAAAAGTGGCATATCGATCTGCCGGGGTCAGTCATGNTAGGNGACCGNGACAGTGATGTTGGCGNCGGTCATGCTGCCGGCTGNCATGCCTACCGGTTTGNTGGTGGCAGCCTGTTGCCCCTGTCGCGGCATATTCTTGCCACCCATTTTGACGGGGCCGGATTATGAGACCGGACATTGCAGTCATCGGCGGCGGCCTGACCGGTCTGATGATGGCGCGGGCCTTGTCNGCAACCGGCGCGCATATTCTGCTGGTTGACCGGTCTTCTGGTGCTGACAGCATCCCTGATGAGCGCACCACAACCATCAATGCCGCCGGTATGCGCATGCTGCAGACACTTGGTGTGCAGGACAATCTGCAGCAGGACGCCACACCCATCATGCGGATTGCCGTTGCCGAGGGTGCGCCACTATCCGGTCTGGCCGCACGACGCCGACCCAACAGCGACTTGTCGTGGCAAGCCGGCGATACCCCCATGGCCTATGTTGTTGGCAATGCCGACCTGCAATCGGCACTGACCAGAACGCTTGGCGAAAATTCAGATTTCTATGGCAGCATCGAAATCCTGAGCGGTGCCACATTGACCGGTATGGCCCGCCATGCAGGCGGCATGCAGCTGGACATCGAAGATGCTGGCGGGCAGCTGTCGCACCGCAGTGCCGACCTTGTTGTTGCCTGTGATGGAAACAACAGCAAGGTGGCCGGATTTGCCAATCTCGCCGCGCGACAGGAACAAACCTTCCAGACCGCCATCGTCAGCATATTGCGGGCAGAACGGGATCACGAAAATACAGCATTTCAGCGGTTCCTGCCGACCGGACCATTTGCGCTGATGCCAATGTCGGGACAGCATCTGTCCCTTGTCTGGACCTTGCCGGATGACACTGCACAGACGCTGCTTGCCGCTGATGAGCAGGCATTCGAGGCCGCCTGTCTTGACGCCTTTGGACAGTCGCTTGGATATCTTCATCTTGCCGGTCAAAGGCTGGCCTGGCCACTGCGCCCGTCACTTCGCCGACGGATTGCTGCCGCCGGTGTTGTGCTGGCAGGCGACGCGGCGCATGCGCTGCACCCCATTGCCGGGCAGGGATATAATCTGGCGCTGGCCGATGCAGCTGTTCTGGCAGATTGCCTGGCGCTGGCGCGGACCCGCGGCCTGTCATCAGGTCATCCGTCAATCTGGCAAAGCTATGAAGCCGCCCGGCGCACCGAACGTCTGGCCATGAGCGCTGCCACATCGGGCATCAACCAGCTGTTTGCCCGCAGCCCTGCCTTTGTGCGCCGTATGGCCGGTGCAGGCTTTGCCGTGCTCGACAAAACGCCCGTCAAATCGGTATTTTCACGAATAGCCGAAGGCGGCGGGCTTGCCGATGCCGCATTGTTGCGCGGCCAGTTTCCGGGAACAGAATACGCTGGCGACAGCTAGTCGCGGCTGGCACCCATAGCAGCAAGCCTGTCGATATAGGCTGCCATCAGGCTGCTTTGGCGCGTTGCATAATCCTGCAACAGGGACCAGCTGAAAATACCGGTATCGTGACCATCGTCAAAAGTGATCCTGATCGCGTAGTTGCCAACAGGATCAATCTGCGAAATCGCGACATTGCGCTTTCCCGCTGGTGTGGTTTTCTGATCTGCCCCATGTCCCTGAACTTCGGCCGATGGGGATTCGACCCGCAGCAGTTCGGCGTCAAGGCTGGCTATCTTGTCATCGGCAAATGTTATCTGCAGGGATTTGCGATCTGCAGAAAGCCTGATTTCAGACGGGGCGGGCGTGATCGACAGGTCGCTGTCATTCATGCCAACGGGTCTCGTTTTTCGCTGTCTTCCAAATCGCGCGCTTCGTCAACAAGCATCACCGGCACACCGTCACGGATCGGAAAGGCCTTGCCGAGCTGCCGGCTGACCAGTTCTCCTTTCACGCGATCATAATCCAGCGGACCATGAGTCACCGGACAAACCAGCACATCAAGCAACGCGGGATCGATGATCCTTTCAGCGCCGGGCAGGGCGGTATCATCAGTGCCGTGCGTCATTGCCACCATCATCCTCGTGCAGTGCCATTTCCATCATCGTGATCAGCAGGTCGGCGCGGCGTGCCATGCCGTCTGCCTCAAGAAGTGCCTGCTTCTCGGCAACCTCGAACGGACACACCATCGCCAGCGTATTCAAAATCTGCTCATCCTCAGAGCGTTCGATCTGATCCCAGTCTGCATCAAACCCGCGCGCGGCAAAATAGCGGCGCATAATCGTGAACATGCGGTCACGGTCGGCGATGCCTTCAAGCGGATCCTGCATGTCCGCTGCGAATTCATCCCAGCTTACATCTGCCAGCCGGTATCCGGACTCAGTCAGGTCATGCCCGCCAAGCCGAAAGCGGCATACGCCGTTCAGGGCAATCATGTAGCGCCCGTCATCATTTTCCTGAAAATAGCCAATCCGTCCTGCACAACCAATGCCGAACAGATTGTCCTGCTCTTCCATCGGCTGCACCATACCGATCAGGCGATCAGGATGTCCCAACGCGTCATCGACCATGGCAAGGTAGCGCGGTTCGAAAATGTTCAATGGCAACTGTCCGCCCGGCAACAGCAAGGCATTCGGCAGCGGGAAAATGGGAATCTGCGATGGCAGATTGATGTTGTCGTCCATTTTTTTGGTCATGGTGTCGCCTGCGGTAAGTGGGGGACGCAATCAGGAAAAAAGAAGCGTTGAAAGTTTGCGCCGGCTGGCAATCACATCGGGATTTGCCGCACCGAGCGAACCAAAAAACTCCAGAAGCTGCAATCGTGCCGCCTGATCATTCCAGTCCTTGTCGATGCGGACAGATTCCAGAAGATGAGCCATGGCCTCGCCATGTTCACCGATCGCAAAAAGGGCCATGGCCAGGGATTGGCGTGCATCCAGGTCATGCGCATCAGCGTCAACGGCAGCGCGCGCCNCATCAAGATCACCTGCCGACCCCGCNGCCTTCTGCGCAAGCTCCAACGCGCCGATCGCCTGCGCCATACCAGGATCATCGCGATAGTCGTCATTCAATTGCTCAATAATTTCGGCAGCACCATCCAGATCACCAGTGCCGACAAGGCACCGCACAACACCGGCCAGCGCGCCAACGGATGCCGGATCAAGGCCCATGGCCTGCTGAAAATGGGTCATGGCGGTGTCAAAGTCCGACCCGGCAAGCGCGGCCTCACCAGCTTCGATTACCTGTGCCACATCGGCGCCGGCACCCCCCATCGTGGACAGTTTGTCAATAAACTGCCGGACGGCGGATTCCGGCTGTGCGCCACTGAACCCGTCAACAGGCTTGCCATCGACAAACCCGTAGACAGTCGGTACCGACTGCACCCGCATCTGCGCCGCAATCTCGTTGTTGTCATCGATATTGACGCGCACCATACGCACTTTGCCGTTGCTGGCAGCCACCACTTTTTCAAGCACCGGACCCAGCTGCTTGCAGGGCCCGCACCAGGGGGCCCAGAACTGAACAATTGTGGGCGTAGTGGCCGAGCCATCGATGACCTCGGACATGAAGTTGTTCACATCAACATCGACCGGCGTGGTGGCGGCGCCTGCAATCAATTGTTCCATGGCACTTTCTTCCTGTTTGAAATCTGTATATCGCCAGCTGGCCGATCCGGGCCGGGCGGCGGTCATTTACCACATCTGAATTTAGGCATCCCCAACATCAAAACAAGATGCGGCGTCCNTAGCNNAGCTTACAAAGCGATCATCTTTGGCTGATGCTGTGTCAATGCGAGNAAGGCNGAGATCGCGTCTGGCGTCANACCAATGGTNAGATCATTCACCANTGGATGAAAATACACANGCNCGGCAGTCAAAAGGCTGCTGTCGAGCGCCAGCTGCACCCGGTGTTCNGTATCATTGATCAGCGTAAAAAGGCTGACCGCNCCAGGGCGGACCCCCAGAAATTCAAACAACCGGTCTGCACTGCCAAAAGACAGGCGGTCCGAGCCAATCACATCGGGAAGTGACTTCATGTCAATGACACTGTCTTCCTGGGCAATCACCAGGAAGTTGCGTTTTTTGCGGTCCCGCAGATACAGGTTTTTCACATGCATGCCGGGCATGCCGTCGCGATGGCCTTTGGAATCCTCGACGGTGCGCAGCGGCGGATGAATGTGATGCGTATAGTCAATGCCGGCCGAGTCAAGAATTGCCAGCAATGCGTCAGGCGTGGTTGGCAGCGTGTCTTTGAATTCTGATGATGCATCCATGACAATTGCTTCCTGCATTATCGGCCTTGATTGCCGCAATCATGATTTCAATGGTGAATATGCCGACCGGATTGCCAACGTTCTGACACTTGTCACACAGGTCTGTTTTGTCAAGCAAACAGGCGTCAGACATGTAACAGAATGCAACAATTGACCGCACGCGACCACTGGTCTAGGGGATGACGACACAACCCGAAATATATTGCGAATGCGGATGGCAATGGCGCGAACAGGACTGATTGGCTGCGGCATGTGGGGCCGAAATCTGGCACGAAACCTCAGCCAGCTTGGTGCCCTTGCATCCGTTGCAGATCGCGACGCAGAGAACGCCACCGCCTTCGCAGATGAATTTGGTGGCAAGGCAGACAGTATAGACGCCGTTCTGGAGCAGCATGATCTGGACGGTATCATTATCGCCACACCGGCCTTCACCCATGCCGATCTGGCCTGCAGGGCACTTGCGGCCGGGCGTCATGTATATGTCGAAAAGCCGCTTGCCATGTCGCTTGACGAGGCCAACCGTATCGCGGCGGCAGCCCGGGATGCACGGCGCGTGGTCATGGTGGGCCATCTGATCCGCTACCATCAGGCCTTTATCACATTGCAGCAGGAAATTGCGTCAGGCAGGATCGGCAAGGTGCAGCATGTGATGGCCAACAGGCTGGCGATGGGCCGNATTCGCAGCAATGAATCCGTCATTCACGATCTGTGTCCACACGACACATCTNTGCTGCTGGCATTGATGGGAGAGGAACCAACATCCGTCTCTTGTGCCGGTGCGAGCCATATCACGCCCGGGATTGTCGATCACGTGTCAGCAATGTTTGCGTTTTCCGATGAACGCACGGCGGCGATGAATATAAGCTGGATTTCGCCCTANAAGGAACACCGGCTCACCGTGATCGGCAGCAGCGGATCGATTGTCTTCGATGATTCGCGCCCGTGGGCAGAAAAACTGACCCTGTTCCGTGACGACATTCAGCCACAGGGGGACGGCTTTGCAATTTCGCGCAGTGANCCTGTCTTTCTGCCGGTTGACGAATCCGAGCCGCTGAAACAGGAAGTCGCAACCTTCATTGATTGCTGCGATANCGGCAAGGTACCGCCAACTGATCTGACCGAGGCGCTGGCAGTCCAGCGCGTGTTGGAACAGATGCATATGTCGATCAGCAGCTATGGCCGTACAGACAGCCTGACTGCCACCAAGGAGACGGTAACAGCATGATCCCACTGATTGATCTGGGCGCGCAGCAGGCGCGTATCCGCGACAAGATTGACGCAGGTATAAGCCGCGTTCTTAATCATGGCATGTATATCATGGGGCCGGAAATATTGGCCATTGAAGACCGTCTTGCCAAGGCAGCAGGGGCCCGCCATTGCATCAGCTGTTCATCTGGAACCGATGCGCTGATTCTGGCATTGCTGGCCAAGGGGNTGAAGCCGGGGGAAGGCGTCATAGTTCCGTCCTTTACCTTTGCCGCCAGTGCCGAAGTCATGCCCGTACTGGGTGCCATTCCGGTCTTTGCTGAAGTCGATGCCAAAACCTTCAATCTTGACCCGGCAGGCCTTCCTGCTGCCTTGTCTGCCGGCCGCGCCAGCGATGTCAGGATTGTGGGCATTATCGGGGTCGGACTGTTCGGACAGCCTGCGGATTATGATGCGATCAATGCCTTNGCGGCAGCCGAAGGATTGTGGGTCATAGATGATGCCGCGCAGAGTTTCGGTGCCACCTGGAATGGNNCCGGGGTGGGTACCCTGGCCAGCATGACATGCACCAGTTTTTTCCCGGCCAAACCCCTTGGTTGCTATGGTGATGGCGGGGCTGTCTTTACGGATGATGATGATGAGGCAGCTGTCATGCGTTCGTGCCGAATTCACGGGATGGGCAAGACACGCTATGAATATGACCGCATCGGAATGACCGCACGACTGGATGCCATGCAGGCCGTCATTCTTGANGCAAAGCTGGATATTTTTGACGAAGAATTGACGATGCGCCANCAGGTGGCCGACCGTTACGCTGACCGGCTTGCACATCTTGCAGAGATTCCGCANCTGGCCAGTCAGGCAACCTCAAGCTGGGCCCAGTATACGATAAAGCTGCCGGCAGGATGCGANCGGGACATTGTCATGAAAACCCTTGCTGACCATNACGTNCCAAGNGCCATCTACTATCCTGTNCCGATGCACCNGCATTCACCCTATAGCAGCTATCCGGTCAGTGCNGACGGGTTGCAGATTACCGCCGCCCTGTGTGGCCGGGTTCTTGCCCTTCCGATGCACCCCTATCTGGAAGCAGCTACGCAGGACCATATTGCCGAGGCGCTGGCAACGGCCATTACCGCCGGATCCACCACCGCAGCAACGGGCTGACCACTTCATTCATCTCGGGCACTTTCGTCTCGGATATGTCCATCTCGGGCACACCCGTCTTGGCTGC
>NYTO01000042.1 GCA_002683535.1 SAR116 cluster bacterium | reverse complement strand
GCCGGAGGTTATGGAATTCTACCGGATGAGCGGTGAGGTGGATTATATGCTGCGCGTCGTTGTGGCCGACATGAATGCCTATGATGCTTTCTATCGTCGTCTGATCAGCGAAGTTCATCTGACCGATGTCAGTTCATCCTTTGCGATGGAAGAAATCAAGTTCACGACGGCGCTGCCGATTGACGCGACGCCGCCGCCGAAATAAGCCCCTCCAGCCTGTCTGCCAGCGCCGCCATACCGAAATCTTCGGCAATCCGCTGATGCGCTGCCATCCCCGCCGCCTGCAGCGCCGCGCGGTTCGTGGCAAAAAAGGTGATGGCATCGGCCATGGCACCGGCATCGCCTGTTGCCACAAGCAGGCCGCCAGCGCCCAGCGTGCTGTCGGCTGTCAGGCCGGCATGGCCCAGAACATCCAGCGGNCCGTCAGTCATGGTGGCAACCATCGGCAGGCCGCGGCCCATCGCCTCGCCGATCACCAGGCCAAANGGTTCATCGTGCGATGGCAGGCAGAACANATCGCTGTTGTCAAAGACGCTGCCAAGATCATCGTGCCATCCATGAAGGGCCAGATTGGTCAGCCCGGCATCCNCANCCTGACGGGCAAGGGCCGGNGCGCGNGGCCCATCACCATATAGCGCAATCTGCACAGCGATGCCGCGCCCTTGCAACAGCCGCGCAGCGTCGATCAACACCGAAAACCCCTTTTTCTGGACGAACCGGCCCGCCGCAACCACCCGCAGCGGCGTGGCGGGACCGGATTCGNGCCGTACNGCCGGATGTGNGGGGAATCCGTGCGGTATCACATGGATGACCGGTGCCTTGTCGTGATCACTGACGGNGGNGGCAGACAGATGATCGCCTGCCCGGCCNGCCGCNGCGTGTGACAGGAANACGGCATGATCGGCGTTTNTGATATGCCGCAGTTTTCCGGAATGACTGAACAGCACAACCGGCCGATTGAAGGCGCGCGCAGGCGCTGCCAGCCTTGCNTTATGAAGGAACAACGCATCGGCATCGGCAAACGCGCGGCGCAGCTGCGGGCTGAAGATCGCGCGGGTCATNAGATGGAAGCGGATCAACGCTGCCGGCATGGTGATGAGCGTGACTGTCCTGATCCTGGCAAGGCCGCCAATGGCAACCGAATCCGAGGGCAGCAATATGGTGTGATGATGNCCACGCTGGCNAAGCGCCTGCGAATAGGATTGCAGGGCGGTGGCGATACCGCCNNGCTTGCGATCGGTCGTGATCGAGAGAATCATCGCCATNAGTTATCGGCATCAATCAGGGGCATCTGCAATTGGCAGGACCATTCACCTGCCACCTTTCCTGTGGCCGGACCAGCGCCGGCCAGTGCGTCACAGCTGGATATAGGTTGTCTTGATCTCGCTATAGGCGTCCAGCGAATAGGCGCTGTTTTCACGCCCGAAACCGGATTGCTTGACCCCGCCAAAAGGCAGGCCNGGCGGCAGAAGATTGTAGGTATTTACCCAGACATTGCCGCTCTGCAACGCTCCGGCGACACGGTGGGCGCGTGTCAGATCCCGTGTCATGACACCGGCCCCCAGNCCGAATTCGGTGGCGTTGGCACGGCGGATCGCATCCGNCTCGTCGCTGAAGGTCAGAACTGACATTACCGGCCCAAAAATTTCCTCGCGCACCACACGCATATCGTCCCGGCATTGCGTCAGGATTGTTGGCTCCATGAAATAACCGGCTTCAAAGCCCTGCGGATGAATGCGNTTGCCGCCAGTGGCAAGCGTTGCGCCTTCGGCGGTGCCGACAGCAACATAATCCAGCACCTTGTTCAGATGCGGCTCGGAAATCAGCGCGCCCATCTGCACATCATCTGCCATCGGATCACCAACCCGCATGGCGCGTGCGCGTTCAACAAGCGCTGCCTCGAATTCGGCGGCAATGGATTCCTCGACATAGACACGGGTGGCGTTCGAGCAGACTTCGCCAGCGGTATAGAAATTTGCTGCCAGCGCGGTTTCAACNGCNGTGTCGAAATCTGCGTCGGCGAAAATGATCAGGGGTGANTTGCCGCCAAGCTCAAGCGTGACTTTTTTCAATGTCTCGGCAGATTGCGCCATGATCAGGCGGCCTGTATCANCCCCGCCGGTGAGCGAAATCTTGGCAATGCCGGGGTGNGCACAAATCGCCCGCCCGATCGTGTGATCGCCATGAATGATCTGGAACAGACCTTCCGGCAGACCGGCATCAGTCAGAATTTCGGCAACCAGATGCGCTGTCAGCGGTGTCAGNTCGGACGGTTTCAGGATAAAGGCATTGCCNGCCGCCAGTGCAGGTGCGGCTTTCCAGCAGGCAATCTGCACCGGATAATTCCACGCGCCGATGCCGGCGCAGATACCAAGTGGCACGCGCTCACAATAGGCGATGGCATCTCCAAACCGGTGCATATCCCCGGTCTCGGTCATTGCCATTGATGCAAAGAACGCCATCGCGTCAGCACCGCTNGGCACATCTGCCGATACAGCTTCGCCATAGCATTTGCCGACATCCATCACTTCAAGTCGGGACAATTCATCATTGCGCGCGCGCAACCCGTCAGCCGCTGCCTGCAGAATGGCGGACCGTTCGGCCCCGCTGCGGGCACCCCATTCGCGTTGCGCCTCAGCNGCCACAGCAACAGCCTGATCGAGCACAGCCTCGTCGGCCGGTTCGATGCGGGCGATCACTTCGCCGGTGGCGGGGTAATGCTTGTCGATAGGTGGCCGGGATCCGGCAACAGGCTTGCCGCCGACAAGCGATCTGCAAAGTTCCATTGAAACGCGCTCCTTCATCGAATCTGTGGCCATTTCACCCTGCCCGTGGNGCTGGCGCAACACCGAAAATCACCNGGCAATTTTACATTGCCATGCAACCCTTCNATGCGGCAGTCTGCCAGNANGNTGGCAATGCGCCGGNACCATNTTGGCAAGNGCAAGATGCGCTGCCGGGAATCCATNAATCAATATACACNGGACAGGNTATACTGCTTTGGAACCGCNGGATAAACCATTCAGGATAAACCACCCAGGACAAACCAGCCAAGATCACTGCTCGAAACGGGGGAGGCAATTCATGCCACAGATCAATACAGATATTGATGAAGCACGCCGCGATATGGCTGCGATATTCCGCTGGGTTGTCCGCGAGGGAATGCATGAAGGGATTGCCAATCATTTTTCATGTGCTGTGTCGGACGATGGCCAGACCTTTCTGATCAACCCCTACGGCATTCATTTTTCCAGGCTGAAGGCCAGCGACCTGCTGCTGGTTGATGCGCATGAATTGTCTGACGAGGTTCGTGCACGGGTGGACCCGACCGCCTGGTCAATCCATGGGGCCATGCATCGAAACAACCCGCAGGCCCGCTGCATCGTGCATCTGCATACGCATTACGCCACCGCGTTGAGCGTTCTTGAGTCACCCGAACTGCCAGCTGTCGACCAGACAACAGCACGCTTTCATAACCGCATTGCGATTGACAGCGGGTTTGACGGTATGGGGGTTGGTGACGAGGCGGAACGTCTGTCACGCCTGCTGGGCAACAAGATGATGATGATGATGGGCAATCACGGATTCCTGACGGTGGGACAAACACCGGCGATGGCCTTTGATCTGGCCTATCATTTCGAACGCGGTTGCCGTACCTATATTACCGCCCTNTCAACGGGCCGGGACCTGTCGGTTCTTGGCGATGATGTGGCTGAGAAAACAGCCCGTCAGTGGGAAAATTATGACGATGCAAATGAACAGCATCTTGCTNCCATTCGCGCCGTTCTTGATGAAGAAGAGCCGGATTACCGGCATTAGGAGGCATTGAACATGTCCAAGACAAGCCTGAGCCTTGATGAGATTTACGCGCTGGCACATGACACAATGATGGCAAATGGCTGCGATGAGGCGAATGCCGGCACGCTGGCCGATATCGTGATGCGGGCCGAGCGCGACGGGTCACATTCGCACGGATTGTTCCGCGTGCCGGGATATGTAAAGGCGCTTCGCAGCGGCAAGGTGGATGGNAAGGCCAAGCCAACGGTGACCAAAAAGACACCGGCAATAATCCATGTTGACGGGCATGGCTGTTTTGCCCCCCTGGCGCAGGCGGCAGGTCTGCCAGTGCTGGCCGAGGCGACGGCCGAAATCGGTGTGGCGGCGCTGTCACTGACCGGTGTGCATCACTTTGCGGCATTGTGGCCAGAGACCGAATTTCTGGCTGACCGGGGCCTGGTCGGTATTGCCTGTACCGCCTATATGCCGATGGTGGCACCGTCCGGTACACGCGAAAAGCTNTTCGGGACCAATCCGATTTCCTTTGCCTGGCCCCGCCCCGGCAAACCCCCGGTTTGCTATGATATGGCAACAGCGGCAATGGCGATGGGCGATGTGCAAATCGCGGCACGCGACGGCAANACAGTGCCGCTGGGCACNGGNCTTGATGCCGATGGCAATGAAACCACTGATCCGGCGCAGATTGCGGCCGGGGTGCTGCTGCCCTTTGGCGGCTATAAGGGGTCGGCGATTGCGCTGATGGTTGAATTGCTGGCGGCCGGNCTGACCGGCGAGCAGTTCAGCTATGAAGCAAAGGAAANTGACAATGGTGATGGCGGACCGCCGCGCGGCGGCGAAATGNTCATCGGCCTGTCACCGGCGCTGATTGCCGGCGAAGGATGGGAAGATCATGTCGAGGCATTTATGGACCGGATGACCGCGATTGNAGGCGTGCGNATTCCGGGCGCACGGCGTCACCAGAACAGGCTTGATACCGGTCCGCGTGCCATCAACAGCACGCTTGTCGAGACNATCAGGGGCCTGATTTAGCGATCGCCTNATATAGACGGGCAAGCCGGCCCGTAGAGCCAATCTGCAGAGCCGGCCCGTAGAGCCGGCCCGTAGAGCCGGTCTGTAGTCGGATCAGCGGCCTTTCCAGACCGGATCGCGCTTTTCNGTAAAGGCGTGAAANCCTTCCTGCCCGTCTTCCGAATTATACAGCCGGTCAACCGTGGCCAGCTGCATCTTNGTGATCCGGTTCATCATGTCCTGAAACTTCATCGCCTCGGCCTCGCGGGCCACTTCCTTGATCGTGGCAAAGACCAGTGGCGGCCCGGCGGCCAGCATGTTTGCCAGCTCCCATACCCGGTCATACAGTTTTGGCCCGTCGGCAAGAACCTCGTTCACCAACCCCCAGCGATGCGCCTCGCTGCTGTCCATCCAGCGCCCGGTCAGCAGCATATCCATCGCNACATGATAGGGGATGCGTTTTGGCAGCTTGATGGTGGCGGCATCGGCCAGGGTGCCGGCCTTGATTTCAGGCAGNGCAAAGCTGGATGCCTCGGTAGACAGAATCAGNTCGCAGGCCANNGCCAGTTCGAACCCGCCACCGACACACATACCTTCGACGGCAGCAATAACCGGCTTGTTCAGATCGCGCAGTTCCTGCAATCCGGCAAAGCCGCCAACACCATAATCGCCGACAACCGANTCGCCGGCGGCAGCNGCCTTGAGATCCCAGCCGGCTGAAAAGAATTTCTNTCCCGCGGTGCGCACGATGCAGACCCGCAGATCNGGATCATCACGAAAGGATTTGAANGTCTCGCCCATCTGGCGCGAGGTGATCAGATCAATGGCATTGGCCTTTGGCCGGTCAAGGGTGACCTCGAAGACATGCCCCTCACGNNGGGTTTTGACAACCGCATCCGCAGCGTTGTTTTCAGTGTTGGTCATCTTGTCTCTCCTGATGCGAAAAAGTGCCAGCCATAGCGGCGTCCTGTGGACCAGCCTCATCCTGGACAGTATCGCCCATCCAGATCACCGCGTCGACAGCGATGGCACCGGTCTGCCCCAGCATGAGGGGGTTGATCTCAATCTCGTCAATCGCCGGATGGCTGTCCTGAAAATGATCCAGCATTCCTGTCAGGCGAACAGCAACATCAACCGCCGCATCAATATCGCCGGCCGGTCTGCCACGATACCCGTGCAGCAGCGGTGCCAGTGTCAGCCGGTCAATGGCGGCCCTGATCTGGCCAGCATCAACTGGCAGAACCAGTGTGACCACATCGCGCAACAGCTCGGCTGCTGTGCCGCCTGCACCGATGGTCAGCGTCGCGCCGTAAACAGGGTCACGCTGCACCCCAAGCAGCAATTCGGCCACCGGCGGTCTGGCCATTTCCTCAACAAGAAACCCGTTCGCACCTGTCATGCTGGCGGCGGCATCGGCAAGTTCATCANGCATCAGTGACAGGCGTACAAGGCCNGCCTCGCTNTTNTGGGCATGCCCCAAGCCCTTCAGCACCAGCGGCGCCTGCAATTCGGCAGCGGCGTGTGCCAGATCGCCAATGCCGGCTGCTTTTCTGCCGGTCGGGACAGCTATACCGGCTGCTGACAGCATGGATTTGGCATCAGCCTCGTCAACAAGCTGGCGATGGAGTGGTGCCGGGTGCGCCGGCCAGGGACTCCAGCCAGCATTCGGAACCGGACGCGCAGCCAGTGATATGGCGCGCAGACCATGTTCAAAGCCGCATAGCGGTACAATCCCCTGATCCATCAACTGCCCCGCCCAGTCATCAGAGATGCCTTCGGCCAGTGTGCCGAGCATGGCGGTGCGCGTTCCCGTCATCTCGCCAGCGCGGCGCATGGCAACCACTGCCGGCANCCAGGCTTCATCGCTGCACCGGTCGGCGCGCGGGAAATCGATCACCAGCACCGACATATCGACCCAGTCGCCCATCATNGCAGCGAATGTATNCATCATCTTGTCTTCATCACCCCAGATGAAGGTGTGATAGTCCAGCGGGTTGGCGATGGTAACCAGNGGGCCCAGAATGTCCGACAGATCNGTTATGTGTGTTTCCGGTATGTCTGGCCATGACAATGCCTTGCCCATAGTGCCATTCTTGCCAATGCCCGGGGTGGCAGCCAGATCGGCAATCAATCCGGCCTCGCCACCTGAACAGCACATGGCGCTGAGGCGGGCTTCGTCCAGCCTGCAGTGGCAATGCAGGATTTTCAATGTCTCCAGCATGTCTTCCGGGCCATTCGCCTCGATGACCCCGCATTGCGCAAGGAAGGCCGCGGACGCTGCCGCGCTGCCGGCCAGTGCGGCGGTATGCGAGCTTGCGGCCTTGGCCGAGGCCTCGGTCTTGCCGGACTTGATGGCGACAATCGATTTGCCGCGCGCCGCAGCCTCGCTGGCCATGGCAGCAAAATCAGCCGGATCGATAAAGCCCTCAACATAGATGCCGGCGGCGGTTACCCGCTCATCTGCCAGCAGGTTTCGCGCCATATCGCTCAGGGTTGTCTGCGCCTGATTGCCAACGCAGGCGATATAGGCAATGGGCAGGCCACGCGCCTGCATGCTGATATTGATCGCGATGTTCGATGACTGGCTGATGATGGCAACACCACTGTCAACCGGCCGGCCGCCATGCTGGTCCGGCCACAGCATTGCGCCATCGAGGTAATTCAGAAAGCCGTAACAATTCGGTCCCAGCAGTGGCATCGTGCCCGCTGCCGCAACCAGCGCTGCCTGCAGGTCATCATCGCCGGTCTCGGCAAAGCCGGATGCAAAGCACACCCCGCCGCCGCACCCCATGGCGGCAAGATCACGCGCAATATCGATCACCGCATGACGATTGATCCCCAGAAAGGCCGCGTCCGGGACGCCGGGCAAGGCGGCCAGACTGTCAAAACAGGGGACACCGCTGATATCGCTTCGGGTGGGGTGAACAGGCCAGATATCACCGTCAAACCCTGATTTGCGGCATTGGGCGATGACATTCTCGGCCCACCAGCCACCAAACACCACAATCGATCGCGGCCGGAACAGCCGCGACAGGTCGCGTATATTGTCTGGCTGGCGGCCATCCATGTCTATCCCCCCAGCGGGCGCAACAGATCACGGCTGATGATATGCCGCTGGATTTCCGAGGTGCCGTCCCAGATTCGTTCCACCCGCGCATCGCGCCAGAACCGGGCCAGTGGCAGATCGTCCATCAACCCCATGCCGCCATAGACCTGAATGGCTTCGTCTGTAACCCGCGCCAGCATTTCCGACGCATACAGCTTTGCCGAGGCAATCTCGCGATTGGCTGGCAGGCCCTGATCAAGACGCCACGCCGCCGCCAGTGTCAGCCAGTCAGCAGCATCGATCTCGGTAATCATGTCGGCGATCTTGAAGCTGACGCCCTGGAACTTGCCGATCTGCTTGCCGAACTGCTTGCGCTCGGCCGCGTAATGCAGCGCATAGTCATAGGCCCGCCGCGCGCGCCCCACACACATGGTGGCAACGGTGATACGGGTGGCATAAAGCCAGGTGTTCATCACTTCGAAGCCGCCATCAACTTCACCAAGCACATGGGCATCGCTCAACCGGCAATCCTCAAACTTCAGGATCACATTATGATATCCGGCATGCGAGACCGAGGCGTAGCCGGGCAGCACCTCGAAGCCTGGATGGCCGCGGTCAACGAGGAAGCAGGTAATCCGCTTCTTTGGGCCATGCGGGGTATCATCAACACCGGTCGCCACGAATACGATGAAAAAGTCGGCATGATCACCGCCTGAAATGAAATGCTTGGTGCCGTTCAGGATCCAGTCACCACCAGCGCGGCGGGCGGTTGTGCTCATCCCGCGCACATCAGATCCGGCATCGGGTTCTGTCATCGCCAGCGCGTCCATCTTTTCACCGCGCACAGCCGGCATCAGATAGCGCTCGACCTGGTCCCCCTCGCAGGCCATCAGGATGTTCTGCGGCCGGCCAAAGAAATGTGTCAGCGCCATGGAGCCGCGACCAAGCTCGCGCTCCAACAAGGCAAATTCCAGATTGTTCAGGCCGCCGCCGCCAACTGATTCTGGAAAGTTTGGCGCGTAAAAGCCCATCTCCAGAACCTTGTCACGAATCGCCTTGCCCATTTCGGCTGGCACA
>NYTO01000041.1 GCA_002683535.1 SAR116 cluster bacterium | reverse complement strand
GCAGCGATTTTGCGACTGTATTACCCTTCAAACGAAAAGGGAGGCTTCTGGCCTCCCTTTTTTTGTCAGCATATGTTGTGACCCGTTCCGGCTGCAGAGGGGCCTAATTGGCCTGCTTGTAAAGATTGATTGCCTTGCGCAGGGCCTTCAGTTCATTGCAGTTGAACGAACAATTGGCCTTCAGGCGGCCCAGCATCTCTTCTGCACCGGCCAGATTATTCAGTGTGAGATACAGCTCACCTTTATATTCCAGCGCCCCAGCATGTTTCGGGTTGATCGCCAGCGCTGTGTCATATGCTTTTTCCGACCGGCTGTAGTCACCAAGCTTGCGTGACGCAAAGCCAGTCAAATTCCACGCATCCGCATTTTTTGGATCGGCCGCAACCTCGTTTTCAAGCTGAACCAGCGCGTCGGCATATTTCTCTGCGCTGATCAACGATGTTGCCATCCTCATGGCCTTTGACGGATTGGATACCTTGTAGCTGCTGCCGCTGCTGGAACTTGTACTGTCGGTACCGGCGGCCAGGACCTGCGCACTGGCAAACCCGATCAGGGCTGCAACCGCAAGACCGGCCAGCAGCATAAGGGCACTGCGGTAAGCAGCGGTGCGATCGTCAGTGCTGGCGCGCGATTGCGCCGTCCTTGTTGTGGCAAGACTGTTTTTGACCTGTTTCATGAACTCAGCGCCCTTCGCGTAACCAGAATGCTCCCCACCCACACTGCTAGATAGGCGATGCGGTCAGCAGATCAAGATATCGGCAAGGCGGGAGTTGCGCTGGTCAGCCAAATTCCGGTGCGCTAAGGGGCGGCGGGTCTTTCAGCGCCTTGGCCAGCAGGCTGATATGGTCTGGCGAAACACCGCAACACCCGCCAATGATATCCGCGCCGATCTCGGCCCAGTGGCGGGCAAAATGCAGATAATTTTCCGGCGTTATATCCTCACGCAGCTGGTGGATATTGGCGTTTGCCCCCTCGTAATTCTTGTCCATCTGCGGAAAGGCATTGCCATAAACACCAATCATCGGGGGGGCTGCCCCATGCTGGGTGGTGAAAGCATCAAGTTCAGCCCTGCCGGCCTTGATGGCATCTGCCATTACCTCGGGCTGGCTGCAATTGAACAGCAGCGCATCAAAGCGCATACCCTCAATCGACAGCAACAATTCGGACAGCAGCTCGCCTGATCGCAGTTTCGGGCGATCCGGCTCATAATCCGCATCCTCCAGCGATACCGACAGCCACAGATCAGCAGCGCAGTCGGCGAACACCTCCAGATAGGTTGTTGCCTCCTCCACCGAACTTAGCGTCTCACCAATGAAGATATCGGCGACAGGTGCCAGATGCCGGCGGAATTGCTGCATCATGCGGCGGGCGCCCTGCACTTCGAATTGATCCGGCTGATAGCTGCCAAACATCGGCGGCACCGATGCAGCAACATATACTTTGTGCGACACGGCATCTGCGGCATCACTTGCCAGCTTCGCTGCTAATGCCAACAATTCGCCAGCCTGCGCCTCAAACCGGTCCTCTCCGATATGGAACGGGACAACCGCATAGGAATTGGTGGTGATGACATCGGCACCGGCCGCGATGAACTGGTCATGGACCTCACGCACGTATTGCGGGGCTTCCATCAACGCCAGCGCTGACCATTCCGGCTGCCTGAACGGCGCGCCGACTGCCCGCAGTTGATGCCCAAGGCCGCCATCCAGAATAATCACATTACACTCCTGCTTTCATCGGTCATGCTAGGCCTCGACAGCCAGTCCTGACAAGCTGCCAACCTTACAATGCGCCTTGCACAGCGCTGTCAAAGACCGGATGATCCGATGTCAAAACCGCACATCACCGCCAATGTCCGGAACAATTCCTGACCACGCACCACAAAGGGCAACGCGGCAAATGCCACCAGCATGATAACGCCCCAGATCAGCCACACCGACAAATCGGGCGGCGAGGATTTTTCATCTGCTGGNGCAGTCAANTCACCNCCCGGCGCATCCTTCATGTCTGATCCGCCGGGGCGNTGCATGTCAGTCAGTNCGCATAACGAATTCAAGGCCGGATTGCGAGCCAANATAAAGCCCGGCTTTCTGCATATTCAGCGANACAAGAATGTTNCCACCACCATCCAGCATGACATCAACGCGGCTGCCGACAATGCGCACGATCGTGCCGGTCGCATCCTTGCCGGTGTCGTTACAATGTAGAGTGACTTTCTGGTCGAGTGTCAGCATCGCTATCCCCGCTTTCATCTGCACATCAGGCTGTTCTGACGCGGCAGACCCGGATGATAGCATGCGCACCTACATCAGGTCGATAGCATGCGCCTTCAGGTCATCAAGACTGCAGACGGCCAGCGTCACCATATTCGTGGCCTGAAGGCGTACTTTTGGCGCATGGCCTGCCTGACGCGCCTGTTCCCAGCGTGCCGCACACAGGCACCATTGATCGCCATCCTTCAGACCGGCAAAGCCGAAATCGGGCATGGGCGTCGACAGATCATTGCCAACAGATTTGCTATAGCCGAGGAAGCTGTCTGTCATCACCGCACACACGGTATGCAGACCGCTGTCCTGNGGGCCGGTATTGCAGCATCCATCCCTGAAAAATCCGGTTACCGGATCATGCGAACAGGATTCCAGCCTGCCGCCCAGAACATTCTTTTGCCCGTCAGGACGTCCTTGGCTTCCGTCCATGATGTTCTCCTCAGCCCGTCTCTTCCTGCTGTACCAGATATGGGGCGTCAAGCACNGCCATTCTAGTCTCNATCGCCTCTTCCAGTGCGGCCATGAAGGCTTTCCGGTCAAGGCCTGGCGGAATATCAGGCAGAAAATCCACATCGATGATGCCGGGACGTTTCAACCAGCTGTTGCGGCCCCAGACATGCCCCGAATTCAGTGCNACAGGCACCACCGGCAGGCCGGTCGCCTCATAGANGGCAAANACACCGATTTCGTATTTATGTGTGACCCCCGGCGCAACCCGCGTCCCTTGTGGAAAGATCAGCACNGAACTGCCGTCTGCAGCAGCCTTCGCCGCATCATCCCGCAACTGGCGCAGCGCCTTCATGCCAGCTGACCGGTCAACCGCGATACAGCCTGCCTTGCGAAAATAGAACCCCAGCAACGGCAGGCGCAACAGNTCCTGCTTGATAACAGGCACCGGGCAGTGCAGCAGATAGGAAAGCACCGTTGTTTCCCACGCCGATTGATGCTTGGCCGCATATATTACCTGNCGGTCCAGCGCCATCGAACCGCCNATACGATGCCGCCCGCCAGCCACGCGCAGGCTGACCACCGTTGTCCAGCCCCACAGCCGCGCCATATACCGCGTCACAGCGGCAGGCAATAACAGGCACGGCAAAAGGCCGATGGCCAGCANCGCTGTCAGCCCGTAAAACAGAATATTGAAAATCAATGATCGCAGGTACACCATGGCGGCGACAATAAGCATCTTGCCCCCCTACCGCAACCGGTGCCGTGGCACGCCCCGCACCTTCTGGCCNCAGACCTGACAAAAAGNTGAAAGAACCGCATGCCCCCGACAGACCCTGATCAGAACGCCCCCCGGAAAACCGATCACCCGGCCGACGATTCAGGCTGGCAGATCAGGGCAGAAATGGCGCTTGCCACAACCGCGGCCAACAACCGGCTGATCACCTATGCCGAACTGGCCGAGGCGGCAGGCCTGACAGGTCGCCACCGGATCAACCGGTTGACGGTCTGGCTGGAAGAGCTGATTGACAGTGATGCCGCAGCCAATNTTCCGCTGCGCGCCGCGCGCGTGATTTCGCGTGCCCGCGGCGGTTTGCCCGCGCCGGGCTTTTTCATGAAATGCGCTGCGCTGGGCCTTTATGACGGGCCAACCGACGGACCGCAGGCCTATAGCTTTCATCTGAATTGCCTGCNCTAGGNAACNNGCNTGCACGCGCAAAGCGCATTCATGCCTNACGCGGGCCAGATATCAGGTCTCGGGTGTCAGGCTGTCGGCAGCAACTTCTATGTGGAAGGTGAAAATGCCGTCAGAGGCATCGCTTTTCAGCAGTNCCANCTGCGATGTGTCNCAAAAATGCTGAAAATCCAGCGGCGCTGCCGGGTCATCGGCCAGCACCNCGATNACCCCCGTGTCACCGCGGNCGGTCATTGCCTTTACCTCGCGCCGTGCCTTCAGGACGGGCANCGGGCATTTCANCCCGGTCAGGTTCAGCGTTGTCACGATATCATAGCTGTNCGTCATGCGCCGGACGATAAACCGGCCAGCCCCGGCAGGCCAGCATAATATCNGGCGGGCATAATATCGGGCGGGCATATCATGCAACTTGCGTTTATGCCTTGTCGCCAGCTAGATAAGCGCATGAGCATCTGGGGCATGATCATCGGCGGCGCGGCGGGCGCGGCTATTGGCGGACCAATCGGCGNGCTGTTGGGCGCGNCGGCAGGGATTGCNGTCGAGCGCGGTTTTGTTGCGNCATCACGTCCCGAAACCGANTCAACACGGCGCGTTGCCTTTACNGTTGCTGTCATCGCGCTGTCGGCAAAAATGGCCAAGGCCGATGGCAAGGTTACGCGCGATGAAATTGCCGCCTTCAGAGAGCGCGTTGACATTCCCGCCAGCGAAGTGGCGCAGGTCGGCCGGTTCTGGGATCTGGCGCGCACCACCCCTGACGGGTTTGAGGATTATGCCAGCCAGGTGGCGCNGATGTTTGAGCCACGCGCCGCCGTGCTGGAACANNTGCTTGATCTGCTGTTTCACATCGCCGGTTCAGACGGGCATATCAACGCGCCAGAGGTCGACTATCTGGCACGTGTTGCGCGCATCTTCGGGTTTTCCGAGGATGATTTCCAGCGCATGNTGGCCTTTCATGCCAGTGACGGACCGCCCCCGCANGAGGTATTGGGCGTTGCNGCAGATGTTGGCGATGATGAGTTGCGCCGACACTGGAAGGCACTGGTCCGCGACAATCACCCTGACAAGCTGATGGCAGATGGCATGCCCGAAGAATTCATCGCTGCCGCCAATGACCGGCTGGCCCGCATCAATGCCGCCTATGATGTCATGGCGCGGGCGCGCGGTCTGGCAGGCAGATGACGGTGAAAAATCTGGCCATGCTGGGTTCTGGTCATGCTAGACATCTGGCCATGCTAGACATCTGCGGAGCTTTTTTGATGATATCGACCGGGACAAACGCAGGCTGACATGCCGACACCGCTTCTGACCATCGCCGAATGCGGGATCAATCTTGGCGACCGCTGGCTGTTGCGCGGGGCCGACCTGACGCTGCATGCCGGAGACAGGCTGGCGCTTGTTGGGCGCAACGGTGCCGGCAAATCCAGCCTGATGAAACTTATGGCTGGCCGCGCCGATATGGATGAAGGCAGCCTGTGGATGTCACCCGGCACCAGCATTGCCTATCTGCCGCAGGCCCCACAGTTGCCGGGCGGCATGACCCTGCGCAGCGTTGTGACCATGGGCCATGATGCTGACAGCCTTGGCCGGCCTGTCCCCATCCACAAGGCCGAAGAATTTCTGATGCGCCTCGGCCTTGATCCAGACCGGATCAGCGATGGCCTGTCTGGTGGTGAATCCCGCCGTGTCACCCTTGCCCGCGCGCTGTATACCGAACCCGATATCCTGCTGCTGGACGAACCGACCAACCATATGGACATGCCGACCATCGAATGGATGGAGGACATGCTGCGCCAGCATCGCGGCGCCCTGCTGGTGGTCAGCCATGACCGCGCCTTCTTGCGCAATCTTGGCACCGGCATCGTGTGGCTGCATCAGGGCAAGCTGCGCCGCCGCGAGGGGGATTTTGGCCAGTTTGATGACTGGTCCGAAGGCATTATGGCCGAAGAAGCTGTTGTCCTGCACAAGATGGACCGGCGCATCGCTGCGGAAACCAAATGGTCGCGCGAGGGGATTTCAGCCCGCCGCAAACGCAATCAGGGCCGCCTTCGCGAACTTGAGGCGATGCGCCTTGAACGCGCCCGCGCCGGCGGGATCGCGCAGCGGTCCATGAAGATGGAAACCGGCCCGGCAACAAGCGGCGGACAGCTGGTACTGGAAGCCATCGATCTTGGCATCACTGTTCCTGCCCCGCCGACTGGCGCTGCAAACAGCGGGCGGCCAGACGCGGAAAATCCTGCCAGCCCATCGACCCCGCTGGCGGGCAGCACAAACCGTGCGGCCGATGAGATGGCGCGTCGCCAGCTGCTGAACCATTTCAATCTTCTGGTTCGGCGCAGTGACCGCATCGGCATTGTCGGGCCAAACGGGATTGGCAAATCATCACTGGTCAAGGTGCTGCTGGGGCTGGCCCCGCCGGATAGCGGGCGCGTGCGTCAGGGCTTTGGGCTGGAGCCGGCCTATTTTGACCAGCAGCGCGCCGCGCTTGACCGCAATGCCTCTCCCTGGACGGTTCTGACCGGTGGCAGCAGCGATATGATCGAGGTGGCAGGTGCCACCAAACATGTCACCGCCTATCTGCGCGATTTTCTGTTCGATGATCACAAGATGACGCAGAAGGTGGCCACTCTGTCTGGCGGTGAGCAGAACCGGCTGCTGCTGGCCAAGTTGTTTGCCGAAACGCACAACTTTCTGGTGCTGGATGAACCGACCAATGATCTGGACATGGAAACGCTGGACCTCCTGCAAGAGGTGATTGCCGATTATGACGGCACCATTCTGATTGTCAGCCATGACCGTGATTTTCTGGACCGCACGGTGACTGCCATTCTGGCCTTTGAAGAGGATGGCAAGGTCAGCGCGCATGCGGGCGGCTTTTCCGACTATCTGTCACGGCGCAGTGCCGCTGCGCAGCGTCAGGCCGCACGCCAGCAAGACAGGAAGTCCGGCAAGGGCGCTGCAAAACCTGTCGGCAAGCCGACCGGCAACCGCACCGCAAAGCTCAGCTTCAAGGACCAGCACGCGCTGGACAGGCT
>NYTO01000040.1 GCA_002683535.1 SAR116 cluster bacterium | reverse complement strand
CACCAGATGCGCTTTGACCTTGCTGCAGGCTTTCCGCTGCTGACCACGAAAAAGCTGCATACGCGCTCAATTATCCATGAACTGCTGTGGTTCATCAAAGGCGACACCAATATCCGCTATCTGCAGGAAAACGGTGTGTCGATCTGGGATGACTGGGCGGATGCGAATGGTGATCTGGGTCCGGTCTATGGCCAGCAGTGGCGGCGATGGAAGACACCTGATGGCACCGAGATTGACCAGCTTGCTGATCTGGTATCGATGATCCGCACCGCGCCGGAATCGCGCCGGTTGATGTTGTCGGCCTGGAATCCTGCCGATATCCCGAACATGGCGCTGCCGCCCTGTCACTGCCTGTTCCAGTTTTTTGTGGCTGACGGGCGTTTGTCATGCCAGCTCTATCAGCGCAGTGCCGATATATTTCTGGGGGTGCCGTTCAATATTGCTTCTTATGCATTGCTGACGCATATGATCGCCGCTGTCTGCAAGCTGCAGCCGGGTGAATTCGTGCACACGCTTGGTGATGCGCATCTCTATGCCAACCATTTCGATCAGGCGCGTGAACAATTGGGCCGCACGCCGGGGGCACCGCCGCATCTGCGCATAAACCGCGTGCCAGACAGCATTGATGATTTCGGTTTTGCCGACTTCGAAATTGTCGATTATCAGCCGCAGCCGCATATCGCGGCCCCGATTGCCGTGTGATGGCCGCAGCAACCGAAATGGTGGCGGTTGTCGCCATGGCGCGAAACCGCGTGATAGGTGATGGCAGTGGCCTGATCTGGCATCTGCCAGCCGATCTGAAACGCGTCAGGACGCTGACCATGGGGTGCCCGCTGATCATGGGTCGCAAGACATGGGAATCGATTGGCAGGCCCTTGCCGGGCCGCGCCAGCATTGTGATGACCCGTGATGACAGCTGGGCCGCAGAGGGTGCTGTGCGCGCTGCTGATCTGGATACCGCTATCGCCAGAGCGCATGACTGGATTGCCGCCACTTCAGAGGCGCGGAACGAGATTGTCCTGTTTGGTGGCGGGCAGATTTATGCGGCAGGCCTTGCCCTTACCAACCGGATAGAGGCAACGGTGATTGATATTGCCCCCGACGGTGGTCCGCAGGCAGCCTTGTTTCCTGACCTGAACATGGCGGACTGGACCCGTGACATTCTGGAAGACGTGGCGGCGGACGGCGATGTGCCTGCCCACCGGTATGAACGCCTGACCCGCAAGGCAGCGGTTCGGGTCTAACCCGGGCGATTTCACATTCAATCAATGACGATTTTCGGCGCGGCAGTTTGGGCGGCATCAAGCTGGGCCAGCATATTGTCGGCAATTGCCCGGTAGCATGCGGCGTGCGGGCTGTTCGGATCACTGGCCACAATCGGGGTGCCGGCATCCGATGTTTCCCTGATTTTCATCTCCAGCGGTATCTCACCAAGGAAAGGCGCACCGATCCGCGTTGCTTCGGCGGCGGCACCACCATTGCCGAATACATTGTGCTGGCTGCCGCAATCAGGGCAGATGAAATGGCTCATATTTTCGATAATGCCCAGCACCGGTACATTCACCTTGCGGAACATGTTCAGACCTTTGCGCGCATCAATAAGCGCCAGATCCTGCGGGGTGGACACAATCACCGCACCCGAAAGCGCGGCGCGCTGCGACAAAGTCAGCTGCGCATCGCCGGTGCCGGGCGGCATGTCGATGATCAGCATGTCCAGATTGTCCCACGCCACATCGCGCAACATCTGTTCCAGTGCNCTCATCACCATTGGNCCGCGCCAGATGGTNGGNGATTCCTCGGCAACNAGATAGCCGATGGACATGGTCTGNAGCCCCCANGCGGGAATGGGGATAATCTTGTTNCCGCTGGTTTGNGGTTTCTGGTTCTGGCCGATCAGGCGGGGCAGGGACGGGCCATAGATATCAGCATCCAGAATNCCGACCGACCNGCCGGTTNCNGCAACAGCCAGCGCCAGATTGATCGCCGTTGTTGATTTGCCGACGCCGCCCTTTCCCGAAGCCACAGCAACAAGATGTGTGGCAGGTTGCAGTGGTGTGCGCTGCGCCTGACCTTGTGCAGACTGACCTTGTGCAGCCTGGCCTGCAGCTTCGGCAGGTGTTTGCGGGCCTGCCTCATGTGCGGTCATAATCGCGGTTGCCGTCAACACGCCATCGAGCGCGCGGACAGACTTTTCGGCCGCAATGCGTACGGTATCGGCGGAGTCTTTTTCGGCCAGACTTAGCTCGATGGTGAAGCCGACATGGCCGTCCTTGATGACAAGGCCTGATACCTGCCCGGCGGCAACCAGATTTTCCGNTCTGCCGGGTGTGGTGACGCCCGACAGGGCCTCACGGATACTTTGTTCTGTCAAATCTCTGGGCATGCTTGAAATACTGTGTTTCCGTGCAAATATGTGGGTGGCTAGGGGTGAGATAAACTGTCCACCACCGTTTTGCAACATGCGGTGGCAAGCGACGGGTGCCCTTGGCTGGGAAGGTGCCAGTGATTGCCCAGCTTGTTTGGGGCGGGATCGGGGCGCTTGATGGAAACCATAGCGCAACGGAGTAGGCATATCATGCCATGGAATAATGAAGGTGGCGGCGACCAGGGAGGCCCGTGGGGTTCCGGTGGTGGCGGCGGTCGCGGCGGTGGCGGCGGCAACGGTAACGGTGGCAGCCCGTGGGGGTCAGGTGGTGGCGGCAGGCCGCCACAGGATTTTGACCAGGTCGTCAAACAGGGGCGCGAGGCCATGGGCAGGTTTATGCCAAGCGGTGGCAGATCAGTGTCCCTGCTGGTCATCATTGCAATCGCCATATGGGCGGTAACCGGTTTTTACCGGGTCAATCCGCAGCAGCAGGGCGTCGTTCTGCGCTTTGGTGAATGGGTGCGAACAACTGCGCCCGGACTGCATTATCACATCCCCTATCCGTTCGAGAGCGTGATGACCCCCGAGGTGACGCGCGACAACCGTATCGAGATCGGGTTTCGTGACATCAGCGGCAACAGCTCGTCACGCCGTGACATTGCTGACGAAAGCCAGATGATCACTGGTGACGAGAACATCGTTGATATCGATTTTGTGGTGTTCTGGCGTATTTCGGACGCTGGCCAGTATCTGTTCAACCTTGCCGAGCCCGACCAGACCATCAAGGTGGCTGCCGAGGCGGTGATGCGTGAAATTATCGGCCGTACGCCGATCCAGACCGCGCTGACTGAAGGCCGTCAGGATATCCAGATCCAGGCGCGTGCGCAGCTTCAGGACCTGCTTGACGAATATGTATCCGGTGTCCGGGTGCGTGATGTCCAGCTGTTGGCCGTTGATCCGCCAGCAGACGTGATCGATGCCTTCAACGAAGTGCAGCGGGCACGGCAGGACCGTGACAGGCTGAAGAACGAGGCCGAGGCGTTCCGTAACGATGTGGTGCCGCGGGCCCGTGGTGCGGCTGCCAAGCTGATTGCCGAGGCAGAAGCCTATGAGGCAGAAGTCGTCAACCGTGCGGCTGGTGACGCGTCGCGCTTTGATCAGGTCTATCAGGCCTATCGCAGCAATCCGGATGTCACGCGCGAGCGTATCTACATCGAAACTGTCGAAGAGATTTTCTCCAATGTTGACAAGATCATCATCGACGAACCGGACGGGGGCGGCGGGGTTATTCCGTATCTTCCGCTTCGTGAAATGACCAAGTCAGCAGGAGGAAACTAGGATGGGTATCGGACGCCTTGTAACTCTTGCCGTCATCGCGCTGCTTCTTGCTGGCGTGTCGGGAAGTCTCTTCACCGTGAATCAGACCCAGCAGGCGCTGGTGCTGCAATTTGGTGAACCAAAAAGAACCATTCAGGAGCCGGGTCTCGCTTTCAAGCTGCCGTTCATCCAGGACGTCACCTATTATGAAAAGCGGGTGCTGAGCCTTATTCCGCAGGACGCGGAAGAGGTGATCCTCTCGGATCAGAAGCGTCTTCAGGTGGATGCCTATGCGCGCTACCAGATCGAAGACCCGTTGCTGTTCTATCAGACAGTGCGGAATGAACTGGGGGCACGTGGCCGTCTTGAGGCGATCATCGACTCATCCGTCCGCCGGGCTCTTGGTCGTGAAACACTGGCATCAATCCTGACCGGTCAGCGGAACGACATCACCCGTTCGATTGGTGAAGAAGTGAATGCCTCGGTGTCATCGCTGGGCATCAAGATTATTGATGTGCGGTTGCGGCGCGCGGATTATCCGGCCGCCACCAGCCAGAACATCTTTAACCGGATGAAGTCCGAGCGGGAACGTGAAGCCAAGGAATTCCGGGCCACGGGTGAGGAAGAGGCACAGAAGATTCGTGCTGATGCCGAAAAAACCCGTACCGTTATCATTTCCGAGGCGCAGCGCGAAGCACAGGAAACCAGAGGTGCCGGCGACGGCAAGGCAATTGAAATCTATGCTGACAGTTTTGGTCAGGATGCCGATTTCTTTGCTTTCTACCGGTCGATGGAAGCGTATCGCAAGTCGATGAACAACAACGATACATCGCTGGTACTGTCGCCTGACAGCAGTTTCTTCCGGTTCTTCAAGGACAAGAACGGCGACGAATAAAAATAAACAAACCTCTGCCTTCTTTTGGTCATGGATTAAATNTTTGATGAAGGCAGTCGGCGGGAGCGGTTGGCCGCTCCCGCATTCTTTTGATGTATTGCTCACAGGAGACCTGAACCGATGTTGATGACCATTCTGCGGTCGCTGATTAACCCGTCGAGGCGAATTGCCGTGCCGGCTGTTGCCAGCATTATGATCACTTTCTGTGCAGTTGGCGGAGCGGCAGCCGACCGGCCTGACAGCTTTGCCGATCAGGTCGAACAGCTGTCACCGGCGGTGGTGAATATTTCGACAACCACCATTGTCAGTGAAGGCCCCGGCATGGATATGCCGCAGTTTCCGCCAGGCTCTCCTTTTGAGGAATTTTTCAAGAACTTCGGGGATGACAACCGGCAGCGGCGCGCCTCATCGCTTGGGTCGGGGTTCATCATCGATGCCGAAGGCATTGTCGTCACCAATTTCCATGTGATCGAGAACGCCGAGGAAATAACCGTAACCCTGTCCGATGAGACCAGCTTTACCGCCAAGGTATTGGGGCAGGACCAGAAGACTGATATTGCCGTTCTGAAGATTGATCCGGGCGATACGACGCTGACCGCAGTCCCGTTTGGCGACTCGGACAGTTTGCGGGTTGGTGACTGGGTGCTTGCGATCGGTAATCCGTTTGGCCTTGGCGGCACGGTGACAGCCGGTATTGTTTCGGCGCGCGGGCGGGATATCGGGAATGGCCCCTATGATGATTTCATCCAGACCGATGCCTCAATCAACCGCGGCAATTCGGGTGGACCCCTGTTCAACACAGATGGTGAGGTGATCGGCATCAACACTGCTATTTTCTCACAGTCCGGTGGCTCGGTCGGTATTGGTTTTGCTATTTCGTCAAATCTTGCCAAGCGGGTGACCAAACAGCTTGTAGAATTCGGCACAACGCGCCGCGGCTGGCTTGGTGTCTTTATTCAGGAAGTCACATCCGATATTGCCGAGACGCTTGGTCTCGAGGAATCTGGCGGTGCGCTGGTCAGTTCGGTGAACGAGAACAGCCCAGCCGATATTGCCGGTTTTGAGCCGGGTGATGTTATCCTTAGTTTTGATGGAAAGAAGATTGAGCGCATGCGCGATCTGCCGCGCATCGTCGCAGAAACCGATATTGGCACGACGGTGGTGGTTGAAATCTTCCGAGGTGGGCGTCTCAGCACCGTAGATGTCACGCTGGGTGAACTTGAAAAGGCTGAACTTGTTGGTCTTGTTGGCGAGCAGCCGGAAGGTGATGCGCAAACACTGGACCGGCTTGGATTCACTGTTGATGATCTGGATGCCGAACTGGCTGTCGAGCTTGGCCTGGACGAGACGCTGACCGGGGTTGTTGTTACCGAAGTTGTGGCTGGCAGCCCGGCCATGGAAAAGGGTGTGGAGCCCGGTGATATCATCCGCCGGTTCGGGCAGCGCCGTGTGGACAGTGCTGCCGATCTTGCCACATCTGTTGGCGAAACCGTGGATGCTGGTCGGTCGGGCGTGCTGTTGCTGATTGAACGAGATGGCCGCGAACGGTTTGTCCAGATTGGCTTTGCCGAAAAATAGGCAAAAGCCGAACGACAAGTTCATATTGAAATGAATTAGGCGGCGCCATTAGCGGGTGCCGCCTTTTTCATGCGCACTGTCAGCCGGAAACAAAATCCTGCTGCCGGTAGCCCTGAATATACAGAAGACCGGTCAGATCGGTGTGGTTCAGTTGCATGCTGATTGTCTGGCGCAGCGACGGCTTGCCATGAAAGGCGACCCCGAAGCTGGCATGCGACAGCATCGCAAGGTCGTTTGATCCGTCACCAACCGCAGCGACCTGTTCGCGACCAAGGCCCAGCTCTGCGCAATAATGCTTCATGAAATGCAGTTTCGCGTCACCATCCAGGATCGGGCGCGCCACTGTGCCTGTCAGCTTGCCATCTTCAACATCCAGAATATTGGCATGATGTCCGTCAAAGCCGCAGGCGGCGGCGATTGGCCCGGTGATGGCGGTAAAGCCGCCCGATATCAGATAGCAGTGCGCGCCGTTGGCCTGCATTGTGCGGACCAGCGTTTGCGCGCCAGCCGTCATGCTGGCATCGGCCAGCGCATCGGTCATCAGGCTGGCCGGTTGTCCGGCAAACAGGGCTATCCGTTCATCCAGCGCGGCGGTAAAATCCAGCTCGCCATTCATGGCGCGGCGCGTAACCGGCAGGACTTTATCCTCAAGGCCAGCCATCACCGCCATGTCGTCAAGTGATTCGCTGGTAATGATTGTGCTGTCCATATCGGCGATCAGCAGCTTTTTGCGCCGCCCGCCAGCCGGTACAATATTCACGTCGATACCGGCCGCATCGGCCATCGGGCGCAACGCTGACAGCAATGTGTCAGCATCGCCGGCTGTATTGCCGGCTGTATCGCCATTCGTATCAATATGAATGGCAGTCTCATACGCAATGCCATTGGCAAGGCAGGTGATGGTGTCATTGCCCAGCTGCGTATCATCACTGCCGGTGATGTCTGCTGCCCTGATCAGTTCTGTAAGGGTCTCTTCATCGACGCCGCCAGCGGCCGAGGTTGAAAAAACAGCCAACTGTTGCATAGTGCCCTGCTGCGTTGTGATTGCCCGTTGCCCAAAGGATAAAGCACAAAACCCGATGACTGACCACTTGCAAAACGCCATTGCCGCAGGCCGCTATGTGATGATTGCCGGGCCCACGGCCGCTGGCAAGTCTGCGCTGGCCATGACGCTTGCCGCGCGCATTGACGGGGTGATCATCAATGCTGATTCAATGCAGCTGTATCGTGATCTGCGCATCCTGACTGCACGACCGGACGAACAGGATGAAGCGCAGATACCGCACCGGCTTTACGGGGTGCTGGATGCGGCAGAACGGGCGTCGGTGGCGCGCTGGCTTGATCTGGTGGCGGTCGAAGCGACAGCGGCGCGAAAAGCCGGCAGAATGCCGATCATCATCGGCGGGACGGGTATGTATCTGCAGGCGGCATGGGACGGGATTGCTGCGATACCGGCGGTTCCTGATGATATTCACACCGCTTGCATCACTGAATTGGCGCAGACAGGTGGCAGCGCCTTTCGTGCAGCGCTTGGCAGGCATGATCCGGTGACAGCAGACCGGCTGTTTGATGGTGACAGCCAGCGTTTGGTGCGCGCGATGGGGGTGGTGCGCGCCACGGGCCGGCCAATCAGCGCCTGGCAGCAGGACCCGCATCAGGGGGCCGTTGACGGAACAGCGCTGAAAATTGCCGTGGTACCACCGCGTGAACAGGTTTATCAGGCCATCAACGCCCGCTTTGCCGGCATGATGGAAAGTGGGGCCATCGCCGAGGTAGAGGCGCTCGCCGCGCGCAAGCTGGACCCCGGACTGCCGGTTATGAAAGCGATCGGGGTGCGAGAGATCATCGCCATGCAGCAAGGCAAGCTGGATCGTGCTGACGCCATTGAACGTGCCAGCCGTGACAGCCGGCATTATGCAAAGCGCCAACTTACCTGGCTAAGAAATAATTATAATGCGGATTACTCTATTGATTCGCAATTATCAGAAAGAAACATTGAAGAAATCTTTTCATATCTGTCATTGTCAACTTGACCTGATGCCAGAATACAGCCTATAAAAGCCCCACATCAGGCAAGAAGGCTGATCGGCATCAACATTGCAGGGATACAGCAGGAATATAACCTGCTGGTTGGGCGCCACTCGCATGCGAGACGGCGCTTTTGCGATGCAGATGTCAAAGTTGGGTGGTGTTATAGATACACAGGTGTTTGGGCTTGGATGGCCTTGCCACAGAAGACAGAACACAGAGGACAGAGGACAGAGCGATGCCGAAATCCGTAGCGACGGCAGATAACCAGATTGATGAGGCTGGCAAGGACCGGTTGGCTATGCCAGGCGCAGAAGTGCTGCTGAAGGCACTTGAAGATGAGGGTGTCGAGGTAGTGTTCGGCTATCCGGGTGGTGCTGTGCTGCCGATCTATGATGCCTTGTTCAAGAACAACAATATCCGGCATATCCTTGTGCGCCACGAGCAGGCTGCCGTGCATGCGGCAGAGGGCTATGCGCGATCCACCGGCAAAACCGGTGTTGTGCTGGTGACATCGGGTCCTGGCGCGACCAATGCTGTAACCGGCCTGACAGATGCCCTGATGGATTCGGTGCCTGTTGTCTGTCTGACTGGCCAGGTGCCAACACATCTGATTGGCAATGATGCGTTTCAGGAAGCCGACACAACCGGTATCACCCGCGCCTGCACCAAGCATAACTATCTGGTGAAGGATGGTGACATGTTGCAGACAACAGTGATCGAGGCATTCCACGTTGCCAGTTCAGGTCGTCCGGGTCCGGTTTTGATCGATCTTCCAAAAGACATTCTGATGAAGGATGCCGCCTATCGTGATGACGCTGACCGAAAGGTGGCGACAGCGCGCTATCAGCCGGCAACCCGGCCNGATCCGGCGGCGATCTCTGCTNNGGTAGACATGATGATGCGCGCTGAACGTCCGGTGATCTATGGCGGTGGCGGGCTGATCAATTCAGGGCCGCATGCATCGGAGTTGTTGACCGAGTTGACCCATCTGACCGGCTGGCCGACAACCCTGACGCTGATGGGNCTNGGCGCTTTGCCTGCGTCGGACAAGCATTTTCTGGGCATGCTTGGCATGCATGGCACATANGAAGCCAATCTGGTCATGCATGGCTGTGATCTGATGCTGAATATCGGTGCCCGATTTGACGACAGGGTGACCGGGCTGATCAGCGGCTTTTCGCCAAATTCGCTGAAAATCCATTGTGATATCGACCCGTCTTCGGTGAACAAGAATGTGCAGGTTGATCTGGCTGTCATCGGCGATGCAGGTGAAATTCTGAAAGCATTGNTGGCNGAGTTGAAGAAACGCCGGTTTCAGCCAAATGCGCCATCAATGGAAAAATGGTGGGCNCAGATTGATAAATGGCGTCAGCGGGATTGCCTCGGCTTCAGCCAGACAGGCGGCATCATAAAGCCACAGCACGCTATAAAGCGTTTGTGCGAAATGACTGCAGACCATGATGTGTATGTTACGACCGAGGTTGGCCAGCATCAGATGTGGGCNGCNCAGTATTTCGATTTCCATCTTCCCAACCGGTGGATGACATCTGGTGGTCTGGGTACAATGGGATANGGCCTGCCGGCTGCGGCCGGGGTGCAGGTTGCACATCCGGGGGCCACAGTGATCGATATCGCTGGCGAGGCATCCTTCATGATGAACATGCAGGAACTGTCAACGCTGTCGCAGTACAATCTGCCGGTGAANATGTTCATCATCAACAATGAATGGATGGGGATGGTCCGCCAGTGGCAGGAACTGATCCATGGTGGCCGGTATTCTGAATCCTACAGCGAGTCACTGCCCGATTTCGTCAAGCTTGCGGATACGTTCGGCATGACCGGTCTTGTCGCGCAGAAGGCCGATGATCTTGATGATGTGATTACCCGCATGCTTGAGACACCCGGGCCGGTGATTGCCGATATTCGTGTGGCAAAAGAGGAAAACTGCTTCCCGATGATTCCGTCCGGTGCAGCGCATAACGACATGCTGCTGGGNCCGGAAGATCAGGCCGAAAAGCCGGTGTCCGAGGAAGGCATGGTGCTGGTCTGATCGACTGGCACTNGCCATNCGCAGGCAGGCAGCCCGGTTGCCTGTCTTGCCGGGCAGCAGAACATGGCTTGTGAAAAGAGCGCAGGTTCTTCATAAGGCAACCCTGAAAGACAAAANCGAAAACANTCCAGAAAGACAATAAGGTAGACGCATGTCCGAACCCGCACCCATCGAACGGCATATCATTTCCGTTCTTGTCGACAATGAACCGGGCGTTCTCGCTCGGGTGATCGGGCTCTTTTCAGGGCGCGGCTACAATATCGAAAGTCTGACCGTTGCCGAGACCGATCAGGGTCGTGCCCTGTCGCGTATTTCAATCGTCACATCGGGAACACCGATGGTGATTGAACAGATCAAGGCCCAGCTTGCGCGCCTCGTGCCGATCCATTCGGTGCGTGATCTTACCGAGAATGATGTCGCCATCGAGCGTGAACTGGCGCTGGTGAAGATCATCAATTCCGGTGATGACCGTATAGAGGCCCTGCGGCTTGCCGACACCTTCCGTGCAAGAACACTGGACAGCACGCTGAATAGTTTTGTATTCGAAGTCACAGGAAATTCTTCCAAGGTGGCTGCGTTTGTCGATCTGATGCGCTCGCTCGGTGAAATAGAGGTGGCCCGTACAGGCGTTTCCGCCATTTCTCGCGGCAACAACATTGATCTGGAAGCCAAATAGGCGATCTGCGCCGTAACAGGCCAGATTGCAACAAGCTGTCATTCGGGTTGGCGCCCTGTGCGCTGGCCCCCCATCAAGGAGAACATATTCAATGCGAGTCTATTACGATCGAGACGCCGATATTGGCCTGATCAAGAAGAAGAAAGTCGTCATCGTCGGTTATGGCAGCCAGGGTCATGCCCATGCTGCAAACCTGAAAGACAGTGGTGTTGCAGAGGTGGCTGTTGCCCTTCGCGCTGATTCAACCAGCCGCCCAAAGGCTGCTGAAGCCGGGTTCAAGGTCATGGATGTGGCCGAGGCCGCTGCATGGGGTGATCTGATCATGATGCTGACACCTGATGAATTGCAGGCAGACATCTATCGCGATGACATCCATGCCAATATCCGCGCAGGTGCCGCCATCGCGTTTGCCCATGGGCTGAATGTGCATTTCAACCTGATCGAGCCGCGCAGCGATATCGACTGTCTGATGGTTGCCCCAAAGGGCCCGGGTCATACAGTGCGCGCTGAATACGCACGTGGCGGCGGTGTGCCGTGTCTGCTGGCCATTCATCAGGATGCCTCGGGCAATGCGCATGACGTGGGCCTGTCCTATGCTTCAGCTGTTGGTGGCGGGCGTTCCGGCATCATCGAGACGACCTTCCAGGAAGAGTGCGAAACAGACCTGTTTGGTGAGCAGGCAGTTCTGTGTGGTGGCCTTGTCGAACTGATCAAGGCGGGCTACGAAACGCTGGTTGAGGCAGGCTATGCGCCGGAGATGGCCTATTTCGAGTGTCTTCACGAGGTAAAGCTGATCGTCGATCTGATTTATGAGGGCGGCATCGCGAACATGAACTACTCAATTTCCAACACGGCTGAATATGGCGAATATGTCACTGGCCCGCGCATTATCACCGACGAGACAAAGGCAGAGATGAAGCGTGTTCTTGAAGACATCCAGTCTGGCCGCTTTACCCGTGACTGGATGCTGGAAAACAAGGCCCATCAGACCAGCTTCAAGGCAACGCGCCGGCGCAATGCCGAACATCCGATCGAAACAGTCGGTGAACAGCTGCGCGGCATGATGCCGTGGATTGGTGCCAACCGCCTTGTCGACAAGGCGAAGAACTAGTCCGGCTTTCAGGTGCCCGAAAGTGTGCCTGCTGACAGATTGGGCGAAACGCTAGATTTTGCCCTATTTGTCAGTTACAAGAATAAAACGGTGACAGGGGTTTGTGCCTTGTCGCCGTTCGGCGATTAAAGGGGCCCGCGTTGCGGCGCAGGGGAAACCAATGTTTGGATCAGTTCTTGATATGTTTACGGCCGATATCGGTATCGATCTCGGCACGGCTAACACACTGGTGTATGTGAAGGGCAAGGGCATTGTCCTTGACGAGCCTTCGGTTGTCGCGATGGCCGAGGTGCGCGGCCGCACACAGGTTCTTGCTGTTGGTGAAGAGGCAAAGGTGATGCTTGGTAAGACGCCCGGCAATATCCGGGCAATCCGGCCGATGGCAGACGGTGTGATCGCTGACTTTGAAGTCGCGGAAGAAATGATCAAACACTTCATTCGCAAGGTGAATGGAAGGCTGAATTTCTCCAGCCCGCAGGTCATCATCTGCGTGCCGTCCGGGTCCACCG
>NYTO01000039.1 GCA_002683535.1 SAR116 cluster bacterium | reverse complement strand
CGGCGGATAGATTGTCCAGCCCACACCGGCGCCGCCATCCATGACCGCAGACAGCAGCAACAGGATGAAGGACGGTGGCAGCAGCCAGAACGAGATGTTGTTCATGCGCGGGAACGCCATGTCAGGCGCCCCGATCATGATCGGCACAAACCAGTTTCCAAATCCGCCAATCAGTCCGGGCATGACCACAAAGAAGACCATGATCAGGCCGTGCGCTGTGGTAAAGACATTCCAGACATGGCCGTCTGCCATGTATTGAACGCCCGGCTCCATCAGTTCCATACGCATATAGATGGACAGGCCGCCGCCGATGAAGGCCGCGAGAATGGCGAACACCAGATACATTGTACCGATGTCCTTGTGGTTTGTTGAATAGAGCCAGCGGCGCACGAAGCTTGTCGGTGCGCCATGGTCAGCGTGGGCGTGAGCATTCATTTTTGGTTCCTCTGCGCTAACGAGCTCATTCGGCCGAGGCCAGAACGATGGTTTCTGGTTCCCCTAGAACAGGAACCGTTTCATTCATTGCAAATTCTTCACGGGCAGATTCAATCCAGGCCTTGTATTCAACAGCCGGCAAAGCCTTCACCTCGATCGGCATATAGGCGTGATTGACGCCGCAAATCTGGTTGCACTGGCCGTAATAGGTTTTCCCACCCTCGGGCACATCGATCCACACTTCATTGGTGCGGCCGATGAACGCATAGACCTGAACAGCCAGCGACGGCACGAAGAAGGAATGCATGACGTCATTGCCGGTTATCAGCAGCTTGACGCGGGTATTCTCCGGAACAACCATCGGATAATCGACCGACAACAGACGTATCTGGCCTTCCTGCAGGTCTTCCTCATCGACAAGATAGCTGTCGAACGCAAAGCCCTCATCAGGATATTCGTAATTCCAGTACCACTGATTGCCCGTAACCTTGATCACCATGTCGGTGTCCGCTGTCTTGTCGAGATAATACAGCAGCCGGAATGACGGAATGGCGATACCGACAAGGATCACCACCGGAATTACCGTCCACAGGATTTCGATTACCGTATGATGTGACGTCTTTGACGGCACCGGATTNGCGCTGGCGCGAAAACGCACCCCGACGTAAACNAGCAGACCAAGAACAAACAGCGAAATCAGCGTGATAACGACCAGCAGCAGATTGTGCAGATCATCAGCCATTTCAGCGATCGTGCCGGCCGGCGGCTGCAGCCCCATCTGCCATGGCAGCGGTTCGGCAGCNAACGCNCCTGTACCGGCCATAAAGAACGCAGCGCCAGCCAACGNGGCGAGCATGCCCGCACGCTGAACAAAAGCGGCTGTTTTCGCGTAAGAAAAGGTGGCCATGAATGCCATGGATATCTCCCCAGAAAATCACCAGGCCGGTGACGGCCAACGTTCGGATAACGTAATGACACCCGTTTTTCCGACAATGGATGTATTAGACCGATTTTGGGCAATTGGAAAGCCCTGTGCGGCAGCCTGTCGCTAAATTTCGTGCTTTTTTTGAACCATTTCTCATCTGTCGACACTTATGCGCACAAGCTTGCGTCACAACACGACACAGCACGCTTGAATTCAGCTTCCCAACGCCCCATTCTCAACCAGCAGCCATTATGGTTGGCAGGCGGCGATTCGTGCTCTTGCCAACCCTATGCCGGGACCCGTGACAGGCCCGGAACAGACAAGGACATGCCGGGCCAGACATGCGCCAGGCAAAGACAGCGCGGAGACAGCATGGACAACCTTACAAAGACCGACGAGATTTTCTTTTCCCGCACGGCACTTGATCGTNACCGGGCCGAAGCCATCGTGCGCGATGCGCTGGCCGGCTCTGATGATGGGGAATTGTTCCTTGAGATGCGTCATTCCGAAATGCTGATGATCGATGATGGGCGGCTGAAAAGTGCCAGCTACGACCAGTCCAGCGGGTTNGGATTGCGTGCCATCGCTGNCGAGGCACATGGCTATGCCCATGCCGGCGAGATGAGTGAGGCCGCGCTGAAACGGGCTGCCGCCAGNGTATCAGCGGTAACACGCGGGTATTCTGGCGCCTATGCAGATGCGCCTGTGTCTGCCACGAACATGCCGCTTTATGATGACGGGAACCCGCTGACCGGNATTTCCTTCGAGAACAAGGTCGCGCTGCTGCAGGAAATCGATGCCTNTGCGCGCGATGCTGATCCGCGTGTGGTTCAGGTGTCTGCCTCGGTGTCCGGATCATGGCAGGCCATACAGATCATCCGTGCTGATGGCCATCGCGCGGCTGATATTCGCCCGCTCGTNCGCCTGAATGTCTCGGTTGTCGTGTCACAGGATGGGCGCATGGAGTCAGGATCATCCGGTGCCGGTGGCAGGGTTATGTTTGACACCTACATGCAACCGGAAACATGGCAGGCACAGGTGGCCGAAGCCCTGCGTATTGCAACGGTAAATCTGGAATCNNTGCCGGCACCAGCTGGCGAGATCGAAGTNGCACTCGGGTCAGGGTGGCCGGGTGTCATGCTGCATGAGGCTGTAGGCCATGGTCTGGAAGGCGATTTCAATCGCAAAGGCACATCGGTATTCAGCGGCCGCATTGGCGAGCAGGTGGCATCAAAGGGCGTCACCGTTGTGGATGACGGNACATTGCAGGATCGCCGCGGATCAATCACCATCGATGATGAGGGCACGCAATCACGGCGCAATGTCCTGATCGAGGATGGTGTTCTGCGCGGCTATATGCAGGACCGGCAGAATGCCCGCCTCATGGGTGTCGAGCCAACCGGGAATGGTCGCCGCCAGTCCTATGAACATGCACCGATGCCGCGCATGACCAACACCTTTATGGAAAACGGTGATTACGCANCTGACGAGATTGTCGCCTCGATGAAAAAGGGCATCTATGCGGTCAATTTCGGTGGCGGTCAGGTGGATATCACNTCGGGCAAATTCGTGTTTGCTGCCTCCGAGGCCTATCTGGTCGAAAACGGCAAGATCGGNGCNCCNGTCAAAGGNGCAACNCTGATTGGCAACGGGCCNGATGCCATGACAAANATCAGCATGATNGGCAATGACATGGCNCTGGACAGCGGNGTTGGCACCTGCGGNAAAAGCGGGCAAAGCGTTCCTGCGGGAGTCGGTCAGCCAACGGTGAAAATGGGCGGCATCACAGTCGGCGGTACCGAGGCGGCCTAGCCGTCCCCAGACTGGTCACCTCAGGACTGGTCAATGTCGGACGGGTCAACCCGGGACTGGCCGGATTATATGCGGGGGCGTGCCAGAAATGGCAGTATCAAGAACAGGGTCAGCGTTACCAGCGCGCCAAATCCGAACGGGTATTGCGATCCGCCAAGGTCATAGAGCGGACCGGCCAGCACCAGCCCGCCAACCTGACCAAGCGAGCCAAAGCCCTGAATCGCTCCCAGCGATCCACCAACCGCCGATTTGCCGGCAATCTTGCTGACTGCGCTGGAAATGGCGGGCGTTGACAGCGCATAACCAAAACATATGCCGGTCGTTGCAATGATTGTCTGTGCCAGCGGGTGCGCATTGCCCGGCAGCATCCCCAAAACCGCAAGCACCGTCAGACACTGGCCGACCAGCAACAGGACAACACCTAGCTTGCTGGTGCCAACCTCGCCAATCGCGGCAACAACCGGCTGGATCAGAACCGCCTGCACAAGCACAACACACACGCCTATATAGGTAAACAACCAGCCTGTCTGCCGAATGCCAAAATCAAGATAATCACGCAACACCAGTACGAATGACGCTTCAACCTGCGCAAAAGACAGATTCAGCAGCAGGGATGCAATGGCATACAGCGCCAATGGAGATCGCATCAATGTTATAAGCCGGNGGAGTGTCGACTGGTCACCGCGTTCAGGAATGATGCGGCTGCCTTGTGGNGCCTTCAACCGNAGCGTCAGCAGCAATGCAAGCACCGANACACNNGCCGCCAGCAAGAAGGGTATCTGATGCGACGGACCACCGCCAATTCCGCCAAGCAGGCCGCCAAGNGCCGGTCCGGCTACAAAGCCGACGCCNATCGAGGCNCCGAAGAACCCCATATACTGGGCCCTGTTTTCCGCGCTTGACCGGTCGGCAACCATGGCCTGAATGACCCCGACATTGCCAGACGCAAGGCCCGAGATGATGCGCGCGGCGAACATCGACAGAATATCACCTGACATGGCAAACCACAAATGCGATGCGGCACCTATCCCAAGCGTGATGAACAATATGCGCCGTCGCCCATAATAATCCGACAAACGCCCCAGAACCGGGTTTGCCAGAAACATCGCAAAGGCGTAGGAAGCCAGCAGCAATGTCATCACGCTGGCAGGCATGCCCATTGTATCGATGACGGCATAGGGCAACACCGGAATCAGCGCACCCACACCAACGAAATTAATTCCGACAATCAGCAGCAGAACCGGCATGTCGCTCCCATCTTCAACAGCAGCAAGTTTGTACCAGCCCTGTCACAGGCCCTGCCTGACGTGCGGTGACCGNAGATGGCTGCAGGCGTCACACCNGNAGCCCGTTCACTATTGGCAGCCTGCTCACTATTGGCAGCCTGATCAATATTGGTGTGATTCGAATACATGCATCATATCGCCCTGCCACTGACCGTGATACAGCTCCAGAAGCTGATCGGCAGGNGTCTTGCCTTTNACAACAACGTCCTTGATCGGTGCCAGATATTCGGTTTCGTCATTCCCCTTGTCATCAAGGCGTGCCCGGCGGCGCAACCCGTCTTCAGAAAGGCTGACAATCTTTTTCCCAAGAACGTGCATGTCCCATGTACCAAGGCGGCCGCGAAGCCCGTCGCGTGATGCTGACAGACGCGCTTCCATTACATCTTCGGGGCCGATNTCGGCAACAAGACGGCTGGCCGCTTCCAGCGANTCAGGATCATACAGCANTCCCACCCAGAAGGCTGGCAAGGCACAGATATTTGACCAGGGCCCGCCATCTGCGCCGCGCATTTCAAGAAAGGTCTTCATCCGCACTTCCGGAAAGGCGGTTGTGATATGGTCCTCAAAATCCGCCATANTGGGGAATTGACCTTCATGNCCTTCCAGCATGCCGTCAAGAAAGTCGCGGAACGACTGGCCGGCAACATCGATATAGTCTTCGCCGCGATGCAGGAAGTACATCGGCACATCCAGAATATAGTCAATCCACTGTTCATAACCGAAATAGGGGTCAAAGACGCATGCTGGCACACCGCAGCGCGCCGCATCTGTATCNGTCCAGGCATGGGCGCGCGTCGACAGCAATCCTGAAGGCTGGCCATCCTTGAACGGGGAATTTGCGAACAGCGCGGTGGCCAGCGGCTGCAGCGCCAGAGATGTGCGGAATTTCTGCCGCATGTCGGCTTCATCCGTGTAATCCAGATTCACCTGAACCGTGCAGGACCGCAGCATCATATCCAGACCCAGCGTGCCNACCTTGGGCATATGGCGGCTCATGATCCGATAGCGGCCCTTTGGCATGAAACTGATATCCTCGCGGCGCGCAGTGGGATGAAAACCAATCCCCAGCATGCCTATATCAAGCGGCTTGCCAGCCTCGCGCATATGTCGCAGATGACGGCCTGTCTCGCGGCAGGTTTCATGCAGATTGTCCAGCGGCGCACCCGACAGTTCAAGCTGGCCACCGGGCTCGAGGGTCACCGACCCGCCATCCGAATCGCGAATGCCGATCACAGTCCCTTTTTCCAGAATGGGTTCGGCCCCCGGACCAAGTTCGGTCANCAGGCGTTCCAGCAATGCGCCAACGCCTGTTTCACCCGCATAGGCAACAGGCGANAGATCATGCCGGTGAAACAGAAACTTTTCGTGTTCGGTTCCGATCTTCAACTGGTCTGCAGGCCGTTCTCCAGCCGCAACCCAGTTGATCATCTGCTGCACATCGACAGGGTGGGAATGTGTGTCGTTCATACGATCTGATCCATAGACTGGCGCTTTGANGCCAAAGAGTTTAGCCCGGGCAGACCGTCTGGGCAGACATGTTGGANNTTCATACTGTCCAGTCCCCGCACACTGACTGGAAGCATGTCACCGCAGCAATCGCTGCTGTATCCGCGCGCAATATGCGCGGACCTAACGAAACTTTCAAACTGTTTTCATGCTTTTGCAGCAGACTTCGTTCATCGGCAGAGAACCCGCCTTCAGGCCCGATCAGGATAGCAGCNCTTGCTATCGGTCCGGCCGCAGCCAGAACATCGACCGCATTGTGCTGACTTGCACCGGCAACAGCCTCGTCACAAAAAATCAGGGTCCGGCTGCTATCCAATGCAGANAGTGCCGCCGGCAGCGGGGTGTAATCCATCACGTCAGCCACATCCAGACGTTCCGTCTGTTCAGCGGCTTCAATCGCGTTGGCCAACATCCTGTCATCATTGACGCGGCTGACCTGCGTGTAGTCGGTGCGCACCGGCCAGATGCGGCTGCANCCCATCTCACTGGCCTTCTGCGCAATGAAATCAAGCCGTGCCTTTTTNACGGGCGCAAACAGCAACCACAAATCANGGCTGGCNNCCTGCGGGCGCGTTTGTTCANCAACAACCAGATCGCAACTGCGGCGTCCGGTCATGGCAATCTGTGACAGCCATTCGCCGTCGCGGCCATTGAACACGNCCACAGAATCGCCGTCGCCAAGCCGCATCACNGTTGTNAGATAATGCTGCTGGTCACTGGTGGGAGACACAACGGCACCAGTGCCGATATCCGTATCGACAAAAAGCCGGGTCTTGGGTGTGGGCTGCGACATATTGAGGATGTAATCCACCGGTGCCTGCATTTCAATAACCACCGGGCGTGTCATCTGCTTGCGGACTGTACCGCGCCTGCCCATTGGTCTATGCCTATGACATGGCACGTAAAGATCAGATTCGCACAAACGCCCTGCACACTGACATCACCACCATCGGCTGGTGGCGATTCCTGCCCGGCTGGACGCATGACTATTTGCTGCTGGCGCGGATTGACCGGCCTATTGGATGGTGGCTGCTGCTACTTCCCGGCTGGTGGATTATTGCCGCCACCGCCCAGTCATTCTCCCGCATGATCTGGGTCATGGGATTGTTTCTTGTGGGCGCGGTGACGA
>NYTO01000038.1 GCA_002683535.1 SAR116 cluster bacterium | reverse complement strand
GCCTTTATAGGCAGGAAAGGTCTGCAGCTGTCGCCCGGATGCTGTACCGGAAAACGCGCTGTCGCTGTTCGCTGTGCCAGCCACCTTCAGCGCTGTACGGTGACCAAGCCAGCTCATCATCACAACCCCGCTGCCATGACAGCCCAACGCATGAAATACCCCCGGCGCCTCTGCCGGACGGCTTTCATCGATATGCGGAATGCCGTCGCGCAGATAGGCAACATTGCCAAACCAGCAATGTGACAGCTGGACCCCTTGCAACTGCGGAAAGACCTGCAGCAGACGGCTATGCAACAGTCGCGCGCCAGCCACCGCATCATGCCGCAAATAGCGCGCCCGGCCACCAAACAGCACCCGCCTGTGATCAGGTGATGGCCGGAAATAGGACAGCAGCCTCTTGGTATCAGCCACCATGCGCATGGTGGGAAACAGCGCCCTCACCGCCACCTCGCCCAGCTCTTCGGTCGCGATCTGATACGACGGCACAGGCACCACGCGTTTCTGGTGCCACGGGCTGAACTGGCCGGTATAGCCATTTGTTGCGATGATCACCGCTTCTGCCTGAATGGCATGTTTGCTTGTCGCAATCTCCAGCCCCTGCGCCAGCTTTCGAACCGGCCCTGCACGCACACCGCCGAACAGCTTTGCACCGACAGCGGCGGCCAGTTCCAGCACCCCTTTATGCAGCTTGCCGGGATGCACCCCGCCGGACCGGTCGACAATCATGCCGCCACGATAATGGTCAGACGCAAGATGATCCCTTGCCTCAGCCGGTGACACCATACGTGCGCCGGAATCAGCCAGTTCGTTCAACGGGNCCACCTGACCNGCCAGCCAGTCCCACGCCTTTGCGGAATGCGCCCCCACAAACCGCCCACAGCGCTGATAGGCCNCGTCTANNCCCTCNTCTCTGATGAAGGACTCAAACCACGCATAGCTGTCCGAGGCCTCGGACAGCAGCCGGTCAATACTGTCATCGGNAATCGTAGCGTGCTTGCCGACATTCACCCCGCCCGACACCATNCCGCCATTGCGCGAAGANGCCCCNAANCCCAGCGCCTCTGCCTCAAGAACNACAACATCNGTGCCGCCGCGCGCCAGCGTAATCGCCGCATGCAGGCCGGCATAGCCAGATCCTATGACCACAACATCGGCACGTGCTGGCAAGTCATCCAGCGACATGCCGGCNGCCATATCGCGCGGNACATCATCCCACCAATANGGATCCGTTTTGAAATCTGCGGCAAAAATATCNGCCGGGTTATGGCCTGTCATCTGTCAGCCCCGCTTGAACACCGCCACCCTCACCAATCGGTCTGCGTGGCGATCATGTGTCTTGCACCGGTGCATGGTGGCAGGCCGGTGCCGGTTTAAACCCAGCCTAGGTCAATCTGCTTTTCAAAGGCAACCGCCGCATTGCGCATCAGCATCGACACGGTTACCGGACCCACCCCGCCCGGCACCGGTGTTGTCCAGCTTGCAACATCAGCCACNGCCATCGTGTCGGCATCACCCACAATGCGGCTGTTGCCGTCAGCATCGGTTATCTGATTGATGCCGATATCAATCACCGCTGCCCCCGGCTTTACCATGTCAGCGGTCAGCAGACCCGGCACNCCGACNGCGACCAGCACCGCATCGGCGCGGCGTGTATGCGCCGCAACCGACCGCGTCATNTGATGACAGACTGTNACTGTNGCCCCTTCGGCCATCAGCATGAAGGCGACCGGCTTGCCGACAATCTCTGAATGCCCGACGACGACGACCTCCATGCCCTCGATCTTCATNCCGGTGGCGCGGATCATCTCGACCGANGCGGCAGCTGTACAGGGGGCCAGCGCCATTTGGTTGTAAACGATGTTTCCGATCGATGCCGGGTTCATNCCCTCGACATCTTTCAGCGGATGAATGGCTGACTGCAGTGAACGCACATTGATATGTGACGGCACTGGCCGCTGCAGGATGACGCCCAGAACATCGGGATCATCATTCATCTCGACAAGCCGGCGTTTGCATTCATCCTGCGTCAGGTCGGCTGGCCAGTGCTGTTCATCAAAGGGCAGCCCGACAGCGGCGGCGGCACGCGCCTGCCCGCGAATATAGACAGCTATTTCCTCAACATCGCCAATGCCAACCGATACCAGCCTGCCAACGCGATGCCTTTTGCCAAGACGATCAATGTCGACGGCAACATCATCCAGAATACGCTTGCGGATATCAGCACCGTAAAGCAGGCGCGGGTCNCGCTGTGTGGTCATTACCCCTCCCCCGAGGCAACCGCCTTTAATANAACTTGAAAACATGGCCGGTTGAATGCGCCAGCTGGTTGAGGCGCAGTATAGGCCGGGCTGTCTGTGAAGGCGACAGGCATTTTATCATGTTTTGCGGTTGCCCCGGCCAGCCGGGCATTGCCAAAACGCAGGGCCACTGGGCCGAAACGCAAGGTTACTGGCGGCTTTACAGTGCCCGACTTAGCGTCTATAACCCGTCCGGTTTGCACGGATTGTCCGGGGGAGTATCGGGCAGCAGGGCAATGTCTCACTTAACACCTGGTAAAAGGAAGTTTTCATGCTTACCACAGCCGTTTTGCCGATCAGCCTTGGTATTCTTGGTCTGGTCGCGGCCTTTCTGGTCTATGCAAGAATTCTGCAGACACCTGCCGGCGAAGGCAGGGTCAAGGACATCGCTGACGAGATCCATCTCGGGGCGATGGTGTTCATGGCCAGCGAATACAAGCGCCTGGCCGTTTTCTGTGTGATCTGTATCGTAGCGCTTTATGCCAGCCTTGGCGGCGACACGGCGATTGCCTTCACCCTTGGCGCCCTGTGTTCGGGTACAGCCGGTTATATCGGTATGTACACCGCCACCAAGGCGAATGTCCGTACAGCGGTGGCCGCCAATACAAAAGGCGCTGCCGAGGCACTGAATGTTGCCTTCTTCGGTGGTTCGATCATGGGCCTGACAGTGGCATCCATGGGTCTGTTCGGTATCGGCCTGCTGTACCACTTCATGGGTGGCACGGCACATGGCATCGAAGCCATTGAAGGCTTTGCCATGGGCGGTTCTTCAGTTGCCCTGTTCAGCCGTGTCGGTGGTGGCATCTTCACCAAATCAGCCGATGTCGGCGCTNACCTTGTTGGCAAGGTTGAAGCTGGCATCCCCGAGGATGACCCCCGCAACCCGGCCGTGATCGCCGATAATGTTGGTGACAATGTTGGCGATGTGGCCGGCATGGGATCAGACATTTTCGAATCCTATTGTGGTGCGATGATTGCCTCGATGGCTCTGGCCGCTTCAATGTCGATGGCCTCGCTGGAAAGTCTAGGCGGTGATCGCGCCGTGCTGCAGTTCATGCCGCTGGCACTTGCCTCTACCGGCCTGATCTGCTCGCTTCTCGGCATCCTGTCGGTCCGCATGTTCGCCAACAAGAGCGCAGACGTCGCGCTGCGCTTCGGCACCATCGGTTCCGCTGTGATCTTCATCGTGGCAGCCTATTTCGTGATCACCAGCATGGGCGCTTCCGCCGGTGTCTGGGGTGCGGTTCTCGTCGGCGCGATCGGCGGTATCATCGTTGGTCTGGTCACCGAATATTACACTGGCGGCGCGCCAGTCCGTAAAATCGCCAAAGATGGCGAGACGGGCCCTGCCACAGTGATGATTTCGGGTCTGGCAACAGGCATGCAGTCGGTTGCCATTCCGGTGCTGACAATCGCGGCCATCATCTTCTTTGCCAACATGTTCGCCGGCCTCTACGGCGTCGGCATGGCGGCTGTCGGTATGCTGGCCACGGTCGGCATCACCATGGCAATCGACGCTTATGGCCCGGTTGCCGACAATGCCGGCGGCATTGCTGAAATGGCCGAGATGGGTCCGGAAACACGCGAGATCACCGACTCGCTCGACGAGGTCGGCAACTCCACCGCAGCCATCGGCAAGGGCTTTGCGATCAGTGCCGCGGCACTGGCCGCACTGGCGCTGATCAGTGCCTATATTGCCAAGGTCAGCAATGGTGATCCGGACTTTGTTCTGGCCATCAATGATCCGATCGTTCTGGTCGGCATGTTCATCGGCGGTATCTTCCCGTTCCTTGTCAGCGCGATCACCATGACGGCTGTTGGCGATGCTGCGTTCGAGATGATTGTCGAGGTACGCCGCCAGTTCAAAGAGATCCCGGGTCTGCTGGAAGGCAAGGCCAAGCCGGATACGGCACGGTGTGTTGATATTGCAACCCGTGCCGCGCTGCGTCGGATGGTCCTGCCGGGCGCGCTCGCAGTTCTGGCTCCTGTTGTCATCGGTTTTGGCCTTGGGCCAAAGGCGCTTGGCGGCATGCTGGGCGGTGCGCTGATCTGCTGTGTCATGATGGCGCTGATGATGGCCAATGCCGGCGGTGCATGGGACAACGCCAAGAAATATGTCGAAAAGGGCAATCTTGGTGGCAAAGGGTCTGACGTACACAAGGCAGCCGTTGTCGGCGATACCGTTGGTGACCCGCTGAAGGACACCTCTGGTCCGGCAATGAACATCCTGATCAATGTGATGGCGATTGTCAGCCTGGTGATTGCACCGCTGCTGATCAACTGATCACCACCATATACGGGAACAATAAAACCGGCCTGCGAAAGCGGGCCGGTTTTTCTTTGGGCTAAAATCCGGGGTCTGTTGCCGCCCGCCCATAGACAGGTCAACCGGGCCAGTATCCGTCAGGCCGCACCCTCATAATACAGGGTCACGACATGCCGGGCCTCGGCAAAGAACAGCCAGCGTTCGACAAACATGCCGGCCACATGCGCGATCGCCCCGAACATAAGGGCCGCTGCCGATGTTGGCGTCACCAGCAACACCAGAACCGGTATCACCCCGCCCAGCCCGACAGCGATCACCCGCAGCTTGTCAGCATGTTTGCGTGCCACAACAAAGCCCATTTCATGCTGCAGATAGTTTTCCTCGGTATGCGGCGGCATCAGCGGGCGTACGGCCCCCATGCCGACAAGGCCGGTGGCGGATTCAATGCTGCCCTGATTGCGGGTCGCACTGGCTACACGCCACCACGCAAACTTTACACCCCATGCCGACAGCATCAGCACCAGTGCCGCCTGCGCCAGCGCCGCCGTGATCGGCAATCCCAGCAGTGACAGCAACGCAAGGCTTGCCAGCAGCCCGCCAGCCGCCGCAAACATCAGATAGCAGGCCGGGGTCAGCGGGTGATGCCAGCGCGCCACCGTCTTCAACGAGGCATAGATCATCGAGGTCGCATAGACCGTGGCATAAATCAGTACCAGCAGCGCAACATTCGCCCATAAGGGCACAATCATCCCGATATAGCCGGCCGCAAACCAGCCAGCCAGCCCGGCCATGACAATAACAGCCAGAACACCTTCACGTGACAGCCAGCTTGACCGCCACTGGCTGAGGGCGCGCCAGGCGCGTTCCGGATGCCCCAGATGGAAGGTCGAGCTGAGCAACCCGGCCCCGATCAGGGTCAGCGTCAACACCCCGACACCGATCAGGCTGGACACTGTCATAAGCGGCAGCAATCCGATTACAATCCAGCCGGCAAGGCCAAGGCCCAGACCAGACATGGTGGTGAAAAAAATGAGTGACCAGGCAGGTCTCATGATCTGTCTTCCTTCGTGCCGATACCGGTCAACCCAGCCGGTCCAGTGTTGTATCCACCCATTTCCAGAAACCGCCGGGGTTGTCAGCCTCGGCCATGCTGACAAGCGACATCGGCACATCATCAGCCACCCGCCGCGGGCGCGGCGGCAGATATTTGTTCACTGGCCTCGTATCCTGTTCGGGCATCAAGTCCACCCCGCCACGCGCCGCCACCATCAGGCTGACTTCGGAGTCGGGATCACCCAGATCACCAAAATGCCGGGCATTGGTCGGACAGGTGCGCACACAGGCCGGCTGTCTGTCTTCTTCCGGCAGATTGTCGTTATAGATGCGATCCACACACAATGTGCATTTCTTCATCACACCTTCGGCCGGATCAAGCTCGCGCGCACCATAAGGGCAGGACCAGGCGCACAGACCGCACCCGATGCACCAGTCTTCATTGACCAGAACAATTCCATCCTCGGCACGCTTGTATGACGCACCGGTGGGGCAGACCGTCACGCATGGCGCATCTTCGCAATGCAGACAGCTTTTTGGAAAGTGAACCGTGCGCGCATCAGCACCGCTGCCAGCTTCATAGGCATGTACACGGTTCAGCCACGCGCCGTTTGGCGCCCCGCCATAGGCATCGACATCCGCCAGCGGCGCACCGTAACCCGCCGTGTTCCATTCTTTGCAGTTCACCACACAGGCCTGACAGCCAACGCAGATATCAAGATCAATCACCAGGCCAAGCTTGATGGCCGATGGTTCCGGCAACATGGTCATGATGCATCTCCCTTGGTCTTGTCCTGCTCTGTCCATTCCAGGCCGTAACGCAGGGTCGCGTCCGGTCTGGCACCGCCATTCACCCGGGGCAGCGTATCAAATTGCGGCCAGGATTCAGCTGGCTCGTCAGCGGCCGCCTTTTCAATCCGTACCCGCAGATCAAACCAGGCGGCCTGACCGGTCACCGGATCGGAATTGGCCCAGCGCATGCCATCTTCCTGCGTTGGCAGCAATTCATGAATCAGATGGTTCAGCAAGAACCCCTTTTTGGCTTCCGGCGCATCGGGATCAAGCTGCCAGGTGCCCTTGCGTTTGCCGATCGCGTTCCATGTCCAAATGGTGTGTTCATTCACCCCTTCCATGATCGCCACCGGTGCGCGGATCTTGCCATGATGCGATGTCACCCAGATCCAGTCACCATCAGCCAGATCATGCGCGGCCGCCAGCGTCGCCGAAACGAACATCGGGTTATGGCCGTGAATCTGGCGCAACCACGCATTCTGCGATCCCCATGAATGATACATGGCCATCGGGCGTTGGGTCAGCGCGTGCAGTGGAAACGCGCCATCATCAACGGCGCTGCCCTCAAACGGCGCATACCATGATGGCAGCGGCGTAAAGCAGCGATGGATACGATCCTTCAGATGTGCCGGTGGTTGCTGCGGGCCATGGCCTTCTGCTGCCAAACGGAATTTTTGCAGCACCTCGGAGTAAATCTGGAACGCATAAGGCTGCGGGGCATCATAGAACCCCATCTCTACGGCAAAATCCTGATAGGCAGCGTTTGCCTGCTTGAAATAGCGTGCCTCGGCCGGGATATCGGCATGCCAGAACGCGCCATTTTCGATATAGGCATCCAGCTGGTCCGCATTGGGCGCACCGCGCCCTTTCTCATTGCCCTTTTCACCGCGGAATCCGGCCAGCGGGCCGATACCGGGCTTGCGCTCATGATTGACGATATAGTCACCATAATCCTTGAATTTTGGTGTGCCATCACCGTTCACCATGCCGGGCAAACCAAGCCGTGCACCCAGATCAAGCAACACCGACTGGAAGCCGCGCACATCACGATCAGGTTCCACCACCGGCCAGCGAATGGCATCGGCAACACCGTCAGCCTCGCAGATCGGCCGATCAAGCAGCGAGATCGCGTCATGGCGTTCGAGATAGGTCGTGTCTGGCAAAATCAGATCGGCATAGGCAACCATCTCGGATGAATAGGCATCCGAATAGATGATCTTTGGAATCTTGTAATCCCCGGTTTCCGGATCCGTTTCGGTCAGCATATCCATGACACCACGGGTATTCATCGAGGAATTCCACGCCATGTTGGCCATATACATGAACAGGACATCCACCGGATAGGGATCACCTGCCACCGCGTTGGAGATGACCATATGCATCATCCCGTGCGCCGACATCGGGGCATCCCAGCTATAGGCCTTGTCGATCCGCTGCGGAGCGCCATTGGCATCGACAATCAGATCTTCCGGCCCCAATACATAGCCGAGCGGCGCACCGCCAAGCGGTGTTTCGGGCGCAACCTGATCAGGCCGGCCGGCAGGCTTCGGGTGCGCGTGCGGCGGTTTCGGATAAGGCGGCTTGAAACGGAAACCGCCCGGGGCCTCAACCGAGCCAAGAAGAAGCTGCAATACATGCAGCGCGCGGCACGTCTGGAAGCCGTTGGAATGTGCCGAGATACCGCGCATCGCGTGCATCGATACGGGTCGGCCGATCATCTTGTCGTGCCGTTCACCTTTCCAGTCGGTCCAGGGCTGGTCGATCACCACCTCTTCAGCAAACGCAGCTTCAGCCAGATCAGCTGCAAACTGGCGGATACGATCAGCGGAAATGCCAACAGCCGGGCTGACCGCCTCGGGGGCGTAGGCATCATCCAGCCACGCTTCACCCATCAGCATAAAGACCGGCACGGCGGTTCCGCCGCCCTTTACCTTTACCTCGCCATGCAGCGCCACCTTTACTGACGCATCATCATGCGGTGCAGACTTGCCGGTTGCGCGGTCCAGCACCTGCGGTGTGCCCGCATCATCTCGCAGGAACAGCCCGTCATTCGCCGCGCCCGGATTGCGGATGACCAACCACGGCGCATTGGTATAGCGCGCCAGATAATCGATATCGACCTTGCCGGCGCGCAGCAACTCGCGGATCACCGACAGAATCAACAGCCCGTCCGTGCCCGGGGTCACCCCGAACCAGTCATCCGAAATGGCCGCATAGCCAGTCTGCACCGGATTGACCGAAATCACCCGTGCCCCGCGTCCCTTCAGCTTGCCAAGCCCCATCTTGATGGGGTTGGAATCATGGTCTTCGGCAACGCCAAACAGCACAAACAGCTTGGTCAAATCCCAGTCGGGTGAGCCGAATTCCCAGAACGCACCACCAAGCGTATAGATGCCGCCAGCCGCCATATTGACTGAACAGAACCCGCCATGTGCGGCAAAATTCGGTGTCCCGAATTGTTGCGCCCACCATCCGGTCAGCGCCTGTGACTGGTCCCGGCCGGTAAAGAAGGCCAGCTTTTTCGGATCGGTCTTGCGGATGGGTGCCAGCCAGTCCACTGCCGTTTCCAGCGCCTCATCCCAGCTGATCGGTTCGAACTGGCCAGACCCGCGCGGGCCAACCCGCTTCATCGGGCTTTGCAGCCGGGCCGGAGAATAATGCTGCATGATGCCGGCCGAACCCTTGGCACACAGCACACCTTTATTCACCGGGTGATCACGATTGCCCTCAATATAGCGAATCTTGCCATCGCGCAGATGCACATTGATGCCGCAACGGCAGGCGCACATATAGCAGGTCGTCTGCTTGATCTCGTCACTGACTTTTGGCGCCGTATCAACCCGGGGCTCTACACTCATTCCTGTTCCTCCTGGCCAGCGATCGCGGCCAATACCAGAGACGCCAGCCGCGCGGCCGGGGGATCTGACCGGCTGGTCAGAATAATCGGCACGCGCCCGCCAAGCACAACACCCGCGGCAAGGCCGCCGGCAAAATAGACGATGGATTTGAATAACACATTGCCGGCAACAATGTCAGGAACGACAACTGCATCAGCATGTCCGGCCACCCTGCCCCGGGGGCTGTCACCTTCGATCCGCTTGATGCTGGCTGACAGGGGCGAGACCGCAAGGTCGAAAGACAGCGGACCGGCAAAATCTGCCTGACCATCAGCCGCGCTGGCAGAAGCAGCGATTTCAGCACCTTCAATGCTGGACGGCATGGCAGGCAGTTCTGATTCAGTGGCGGACAGCACGGCAATGCGCGGGCGGGCAATGCCCATACGCCGCAGCAGCGCGGCCATTTGCAGCGCCGCAGTTGTGCGCGTTGTCACGTCAGGCGTGATATTGACCGCCGCATCACTGATCAAAAGGGGACGGCCGCCATCCGGCGGCACCATGGCGAAGATATGCACAAGTCGCCGTGTTGTGCGAATACCCGATGCACGGCGAACAATGCCGCCCATGAAGACATCGGTATGCAGCTGGCCTTTGACCAGACCCGCTGCACGGCCGTCGGCAACAAGCGCAATGGCCGTTGCAATCGCACCCTCTTCACCATTGGCATCGATAATCTCTGCCCCCGCCAGATCCCACCCGATGGCAGCGGCGTCTTCGGCAATCTGCCCCACTTCACCGACCAGAAGCGGGCGGGCAAGCCCGGCGGCAACCGCATCGCGCGCCGTTTCCAGCGTGG
>NYTO01000005.1 GCA_002683535.1 SAR116 cluster bacterium | reverse complement strand
TAATTTCGCGGGTGAAGTATTCAGGATGCGCTTTTAGTTCAAGATGCATACTGCTTAGACCTTGTTGTGCAAAAAACCAAATAGTGACGGCATTTTTTAAAGCTGTTACTAGCCAAGTGATTTTCTATTTTCTTGACCAACCTAAATTCAGCGGGTGAGCCTTTCTCTGTTCTTTTGCTTCACCTACATGTTTGCCAGCATCCCAACCAACCGGCTCTAGGACTTGCTTGGCAAAATCAATCGATTCTTGATCTGTTACAGTGGCAATGGTGTCGTTCCAGCGATTCAGATAACCACCGGTNGCAATTACAGCGAGAATTTCNATNATCTGNATATTGCTAAANTGCTTTCNCATNTCTNCGAAATTTTCTGGCTCAACGGCATTTGGTGTAACTCCAGCAGCCATAGCAAGACGGAGTGCAGCCCTTTCGCCATCATCAAAAAGATCAGACGTCTCAAAGCTCCATAGAGCCTGAATTTTCTCATCTGGCACGCCAATTANGTGCAGGTGATAGGCACCATGCGACTGACAGTGCCGACAGCCGCTAGCTAAACTTGCGACAGTAAAGACCAACTGTTTAAGTTCCCGTGAAACCTCACGCTCAGGCATTGTTAGCTGTATCATTTTATTCCAAGTTTCTCTCAACTCAGGCCAGTGTTCCATTTCAAACTCTTGCCTATCTTGGTATTTTGTNTCAGCCATNTCGCTGCTCCCCTATCCTTGTGCTGTTGGTAGCGGCACTCGGTCCGCAACTTCGATTTCAAGATTTGCTAGCTTTTCAATCAGGTCTGCTTTGATTTCTTGGTGGCTCTCGCTATCCCAGAGGTTCGTCATCTCACCCGGATCATTTTCGAGATCAAATAGNTCGTTCTGACATTTGCCAACATACATCGACATCCGCCATTGCAGATGGATGATGGTGTGGACGCGCGGNCGCTCACCAAAGGCTTCCTGCGTCCGCTGGGTTTCGTATTGGATATGCACCGCGTCACGCCCTGCACCACCAGCAACAGACATCACCTGTCCTTGCATGCCTATGGCATTTTCAATTCTGGCATGTTCAAGGATTGTTGTTCCAATATCATGGGTCTGCGCCAATTCAGATGAACGCACACCATCGGGACCCTTTGGATCGGCCCAGATAAACGGAACATGTGTCAGACTNTCATACTGTTCAGCTCCTTTGAACAAAAGACGGTGTTCGCCGAGGTGATCGCCATGATCTGAGGTGTATATCTGCACTGTGTTCTCAGCAATATTGGCATCAACCGCTGCCTGTCTGATCTGGCCAACCGCATCATCAACCATCGCAATCATGCCGCATGTTAGCGCTNGNGCTTCCTGCGCCTCCCGCTGGCTCACGGCAACGGTGAAGCCNGACTGTTGACCAAGACTTGGATCNTTCTGCCGGTCACGTTCGGCAATTTTCACATATTNAGGTGGGTCCCAGTCATTNGCNNAATATGCCTCCGGGACTGGCATGTCCTCCGGCTTGTACATATCCCAGTATTTTCCGGGTGGGGTGAAAGGATGGTGCGGGTCTGGGAAAGACACCATTAGGAANAAAGGCTTCGAATTGCCTTTNCGGCTCTTCAAATATTCGACCGTTTTNCTAGCGATATAGGAGGTTGAATAGTGTTCCTCTGGCACCTTTGTGCGAATGGCTTGAGGGCAAATATAATCATGAGGAAACTGAACATTACGAGACTTCAGTTTGATCACGTCTGGGGCGCTTTCCTTAAGGTCGAGTTCGTGATCGCCGCCTGTATTAAACCCATGCCTTAATACTGAAACATAATTTTCAAACCCGTAAAAGGGTAGCGGCACTTTNGGNTCATCCTTTTCATAGAAAAGCTGCCTTTCATATTGATACNTTTCACCATCCAGATCTGATTTAACTGCAACAGCAAGGTCGTCTGGAGGGGCAATGTAACCTTCGCGATAAACCGTTGGTTCAATTTGCACTGCCCAGTCGGTNACTGTCTGAAGATGGCTTTTGCCAATCAGCGCAGTGTCGTAACCAGCCGCGCCTAAAAGATCTATGAAGGTCACATTTTCATGTGCCAGCGGTATACCAAGTGATCGTACACCATGGCTTGATGGCATCCTGCATGTTACAAGGCTGGCACGGTTTGGCATACAAACTGGCGAGGCAACATAGAACCGGTCATAGCAAACGCCCTCCGCCGCCATTGCATCAATATTGGGCGTTTGCAAAACGGGATGACCATTGCAGCCCAAATTATCATANCGTTGCTGGTCAGTGATAAAGAGTATGTAGCTCGGAAGGTCTGTCATAGCACATGGACCAGCCTAATCAGGCGGCCGCTATCCTCCTGCTTGCTAGACTATGCATCACAATAATACCGAGCCCNGCAGCCATGGCTGCACCATAGACTTCCAANGGCTTGGCCATGACAAAAACCGCCAGAATGATCCGGATGATAATTTGCCCAACGCCGAGTGCCTGCTGGTCAAAGGCCGCCATGGCACTCGAGACCAAATATAGTGCTAGCGCAACACGAGCGAGAAGGAGCACCATCCAAGCAACATCGATTTGTCCGTCATAGCCGCTCAGGAAGGCGCCAGTTGACGGGTCGATCACCGCCTGATCGATCAGCAGCAATTCTGGGTAAATGGCAAACACGAAGGGAATAGTGAACATCACAATTCCAGACTTCACCGCAGAGAAGCCGGTCTTCATCGGGTCNGCNTTGGTTATTGANGAGGCCGCAAAAGCTGCNAGCGCCACTGGTGGCGTTATAGCTGAGGCNACAGCAAAGTAAAAAACGAACATATGTGCAGTGAACGTAGAAAGCCCCAAACCAACCAGCATTGGCCCCATCANTAACGCTGCATTGATATAAGCGGGGACCGCGGGCATTCCCATTCCTAGAATAACCGCAAGCAACATAGTCAGCGAAAGCGCCAATAGCTGTGACCCTATCGCATTTGCAGAAACATCAAATGTCTTTAAAAAGGCCAACACATCCACAGCAACGAATTTTGCAAGCCCGGTAAAATTCAAGCAAACGTCNATAACTGTTACNGCNAGGAACATCAAATAGAGTGTCGAGACCAAAATCCCAGCTTTTGAAAGACCATCAAGTACCTTTCTTGGCTTGGCGCGGAATTCNTGGTCAAGAAACATCAAACCGATGAGCAGCATCACTGCCCACCATCCTGCCGCGCTTGCATCACCAGCAGAATTTTGTAAAAGCTGAACAAGCCATGGCAAAGAAATTATCTTGCAAGTGTCACCGCTGACCTCAACCACGCCTCCAAGNAAGATGGAGAACCAACTACAACCGATTACATCCTTTGGCGTCAATAAAAGTGCGAGAACTAACAAAACTGGCCCAAAAATCTGCAAAAGCTGCAGCTTATCATGCTTGGTCAGNAGCATTTCCTTGGTCAATTCGCCTACAGCTTCTATCTTCTGTTTTCTAGCCTGAAAAATAACCGAGAGGAAAAGGCAAAAGAAATAGAACAACGCTGGAATAGCGGCAGCGACGATNATATCNCGGTAAGGAACTCCGGTTAGTGCTGCCATGATAAAGGCGGCAACACCCATNATCGGTGGCATTATAGAGCCACCGGAGGANGCTGCTGCCTCAACACCTCCNGCAAACACNCGCGAAAAGCCNCGCTTAAGCATCATCGGAATTGTCAGAACACCAGTTGAAAGGACGTTAACAACCGGTCCACCAGTTATCGTTCCAAACATGGCCGACGACACGACAGCAGCATGAGCCGGTCCGCCGCGAAGGTTTCTGGTTAGCGAAAAGGCGAGNTTAATTAGCGCCTTCCCACCAGAGCATTGTCCAAAAAGCGCACCAAGTATGATGTAGGGGAACACTAGTAACATCAGTATGTTGATAAAACGGCCAAGGAGACCGGAACCATTGTTGACCAANGCATCGCGGACNAATTCACGTCCCGATGTAAGGCTACGAANCTCCTCGCTGCTGAGAATGGTAACTAAGTATTTGTTCTGACCGTCAGGACCAAAAAAATACCAATTCATTACTGTCAGAAATGTATAGCTAGCAATAAAGATGGAAACTAACACCAATGGCAGGCCCCAAACCTTGATGTTGTAAGCCAGGAAGATCACCACACTTCCGAACAAGATTAATGGAAGAAAATTATGCGTTGTGTTCAGACAAGCGGGGTCATCAGCTGTATCAGGGATCGGCAGACCCATCATTTCCATATATTCGACCTCTGACTGAAGCGCCTCTGCCATCAGCCTCACTCGATCACCGGTAAGCACATCAATGAGGCAGACAGCCTCAATTTCGATGAGATAGGTCAATGAAATTAGGATGGCAGCAAATACTAGAGCTAAGNCGAGAAGCAGGCCGAAGCCTCGTTTGACTTTGCTACTGTCTTTGAAACTCTGCCATATCGAGTGCGCAAGAGCTACGATTAGCATCATCCATGCGAATACAATCGGATAGAGCCATTCGGTTGGGAACCGCCTGATCTTAAAATCACTATAACCAGTAATTGTCTTCCACAGTCCGTCCCAACCCGGTATTGCAGGTGTTACGTTCAGTAAGCCCAAAATTACGAGACCTACGGCAAGCCAGTACACAACTGGGCTTTGCGCAACGCCAGTGCTCTTTCCTTGTGATGGACTTTCAGCTGTCATGGGACGTACCAACTGTCTAGAAGGATTAGTAAAAAAAATGCTGTCAAACACCTATTGAGGTGCCTGACAGACATTTAAGTTTACCTTTACGGTTTTGCGCATTCGGGAACGGTATAACCAGCTTCCTCCCAGGCACGCACCGCACCAGGATGGAACTTCAAAGGATTAGGACCNCATAAACCAGCAACTTTGGGGTCGAGAACACCATAATTCAAAGTTGACATAAATGGTGCCATTGATGCGATGGCGTCAACGTTCTCAACATGAGCTTTGGTTAACAGATAAGCCATTTCCTCGTCCATACTTGCATTCACAAGATCACCGCCTGGAATTGCCATACCCCGAAATGTGTCGTCTTCTGAAACAATCGTCCACGCGTCACCCATTTTTTCCTCAATAAAGGATACTGGCGCCGTATANGGATTAGAGCCAGGCTTGCGCATATATTTTTGGCCAGGTTCAGANTCAAAAACGTCCTTTGGCATTGACCACATGGTCATAGANCCTGCAGCGCTATTGCGAGTTTCTCTTGGGCCGGGGAAGTGCACCGTCAAAACNGCAGCATCAGCTGTGCCNTCTACAATTGCCGCGGAAGCTTGGTTCCAATTTACNGTTACAGACTCATAATCCTGCTCGTGCTTAACNCCACCATAAAGCTGAGCAAGNCCTCTGGAGTTCGTAGTTGCAGCACCCCGAGGTGGTCCGTTCAAGATTTTACGTCCCTTGAGATCACCCCAGCCAGACAGACCTTTAGCGTCATANGCGTAGAGCGTAAAAATCGCCAGAGTATAAGGATAAAGCAACTGAATGTTAGCTCCCAGCTCTGCACCTTTTTCTTTGCCAATCTTTGCAAAAGGNCCAGCCCCCTTTGTCAGAAGAAAAGGCAAAATGAATGGCGCACCAGCCAAATCAATCTGGCCTTCGGCAAGCATCGGGATATAGTTTGTTGCTGTTTGGCCTTCTTTAAGCTGGATGTTTGCGATGCCTCGTTGNGAGGCCTGCTCCACTAGCGATGTCGCCGTTAGAGCAATTGGTGTGCCAGAGCCTGCCGTATGCATACTTAGATTTACCTGAGCGCTTGCGGCTGTGGACATAATTGTTGCGGCGGTTGCCGCTACAGCAATGTTTTTCAGTCTATTTATCAATTTTGCCTCCCTTGACTGATTTTTGAACGTGTTTTCATCTCGTCCTTTATTCTTTAANTTTACCGTCAAGAGGATCTTGATATTTGTAAATAAAAATTATTTTCNTTTCCATTCACTTTTGAATACATAAATATTANTGTTGAAATTAACTCTAAGAGGAAAGTATGGCATCNCCACTTGATCCAAAATTACTTTTTCATCTCCACATGATTTCTGAATCTGGTTCATTGTCGGGCGCGGCTGAAATGTTGATGGTCTCGCAACCAACACTGAGCCGAAACATCTCAGCTCTCGAAGCAAATGTNGGTCGCAAGCTAATGGTTAGAGGTCGTAATGGCGCGATCCTAACCGAAGCTGGCATTCTTCTCGCTAAACAAGGTGAGCGGATTGGAACTGATTTAAAACAAGCTGAAGAGGTTATTAATTCTATACGAAACAATACCTCTCGCCCTATTAGGATAGGTGTTGGTCCTTTGCTGGCATTAGCGGCAATGAATGAATTTGTAACCAATCAATTACAAAATAAAACCATCCAGAGGTTTCATTACCAAGTTGGCTCTGCGCGGCAACTGCTNGCTGACTTAATCCATGGAAGACTTGATATTGCAGTGATGTCGACGCCATTAGAAATGAAAGTCGAACATTTACAGAGCGTCCGGATTATCAATGACCACATAGGTTTGTTTGCTGGACCCCACTACCATCTCATTGGACAAAAGAGATCTTTAGTCACTCATGAGCTCGCCAATGCCACTTGGGTCGCTATTGATGCTGCTTTNGGCGCGACATCATCACATGAAAATATGATAAAGAAATTTGGCTTACCCCCTGTCCTCCCATCCATTCAATTCGACATGAATATAGAGGGGTTNATAAACACACTAACAAAGACCGACGCCCTATGTTTTCTGCCGGCAAGCCTGGCGCGTCTGCTTACCAAGGAAAGCGGTGTAGAGGAAATCACTCTTGGATTACCTATTGAGGCGCGCCAATTGGCCATCTGGCACCCGGCGGACGCTGAGCTAAANCCTCCAATTATGGAAATGATCCGCAAATGCCGAACCTTTTTGGCCAGCCAACTTGCTAAAGTTAGCACTTGAAGCTTAATCAAAAACTTTTTGGGCACTCAAGAAATAGGTTAAGCCAATCCATCAGAGATAACTAATTAGCAGCAGCTAATCATTAAGGTGTGACAACGTTGAACCACATGTCNAATTTATCGTGGAGATCAATCCAGTCTGAAAGTAGGTTTTTATTTCCGGTAATNATCGCACCCTCTTTTTCCATTTGATTGACTGAGATTTCTCCAGCTGACAATCTTTCGAGAAGCGGGATTGTTACTTCAACAGTAGCATCAGGTATTTTGTCGTTGGGCTCTTGCATATCGTCAAAGATACGGGCGAACTCTGTCTGACGTTCAACTGATANACTNACCTTTTTTCCATCTACCAAAAAGTCAATTTGAAGGGTCAGACCGCTTGCTTTCTCTGGATTGAGCCGAAGAGCAAAGGCATCGAACCAATCAGTCACTGACAATGTGGCGGCTAAATCAGCATTGCGTCCTCCGGCCATTGGTACGGGTTTCACTCCATCTTCGAGTTCCAAAGCTCCGGTTAAATAGAAATTACGCATTATTCCAGANTCCTCACGGAANCCTATATGGCGAAAAACAAGAGCAAGAAGCCCACGATAGCCTTGGTTCTCTTTATCTGAAAAAACAAGATATGAAAGGATGGTTGCCGCCCACTGTAAATCATCATTTTCTATGGCCTGAGTAGCAATATCAACGGCGGCTGAATGCCCACCTACTGCATCAACAAAACGTTTAGCCATTTTTTCAGGTGGTAGTGGGTCAAGGTTCACAGGATTGCCATCGAAAAAGCCGAAATATCTTTGATAAACCGCTCTTGAATTGAATTTTAGCGTCCCGTAATAGCCTCGGCTGTGAAACTTCTCTGACAACCAATCGGGCTCTTGAATTTCATCCGCAATCTCCAGAGGTGTGAGACCTATATTCGCCATACGAAGCGTCTGATCGTGCGTGTATTTATAAATATCNCGTTGTTCCTCAAGAAATAATTTTAATTCATTCCGTCCAAAAACTGGCCAATTGTGGCAATTGATCAGTATATCTGCTTGATCACTAAAAAGTGTCAGGGCCTTGTCGATGCACCGGGCCCACAGCAGAGCATCTCGAACCTGCGCACCTCGTGGCGGCATCAAATTATGCATAGTCTGAGTGCAAACTTCAGCCATACAAAGCACTTTGTGATCGGGAAGAAGAAACGTAAATTCAGCAGGGGCCTCTGTGCCGCTTGCCATCATAAATTTGAAACGCACCCCATCAATGCTGCGATCTGTATCGTCTTCATCCACAAATTTGCTGGGCGCAACGAATGTACGTTGTCCTTTTGAAACTGTTTTGCCAATCCCGCCATCAACNAGGCCTTCCTCACCGGGAGAAAGAACAATACCAAACTGATAAATGGCGCGGCGGGANGTGTGATTGCCNCCGATAACACCTTCTGATGCTGCATAATCCATAAATTTAGCAGGTGCATAAATCGGTGGGGGTGTCGTTGCATCTATTACGCCGCTTATGCCAGCAAAATGATCTGGGTGGGTGTGGGTAAGGATTACCGCACTAATCGGCCTTTCTCCAAGTGTTTGGTTTACGACTTTCATTGCTGCTGCCGAAGNTTCCACAGACATNAGTGGATCAACAATAATCCAGCCGCTATCNCCACGAATGACAGTCATATTTGCATAGTCAAACGCACGAGCCTGCCAAACACCATCGGTCACTTCAAATAGACCTGAGACGGTATTAAGTTGTGCCATCCGCCAAAGCGATGGGTTAACAGTATCAGCTGGTCTGGCCTGTAAAAAATCAAATTCCTTAATATCCCAAGCCTTCCGATTACCAGCCGCCAGAACCGGATCGTTTGGAAGATTAGCTATTCTTCCACGCGTAGCGGCCTCAATATCCTTTTTTTGGTCGAGGGGCAGCATTTCAGAAATGTTGGTATTGAAGCTCTTTGTCGCTTGCGACAAGGTCGATGAAAGGCTTTCAAAATCTATCATGACCAATTGTTATCCTTTTTAATATCAGCCTGCTAGCTCTATGGAGCACGGCTTTATCACTTGGTTGGAACAATGTTGTTCCATTGTCTAGCAGGTAAGCACAAAATAAATTCTAAAGTGACTGCAGCGAATATTCTGCACCTCGTTCTCCAATCATCATTGAGGGAGCGTTGGTATTGCCAGAGGTAATCCTTGGCATAACTGACGCATCTATTACGCGCAATCGCCTGACGCCGCGCACTGCCAATGTCGGATCTACAACAGCAACGTCATCCTGTCCCATCCGGCATGTGCCACAGGGATGATAAACCGTCCTGCCATGCGTTCGTATGTAGGTTTCCAACGACTTGGCCGACATGTCACCCGAAGGCGGATAAAAAACAGATTTGGTCAACTGTCGCAAAGGTGCTTCTGCAAAAATATCACGCGCAATATTAAGCCCTCTTTTTATCACCTCAACGTCAGCCATATCAGTTAGCAGTTTGCTAAAAAATATAGGGGGATCAGACAGGTCAGGTGTACGGATATGAATGAAGCCGCGACTTTTTGGACGGTTAAGTTGTATGCCAACGCCAAATCCATGATCTGGTATGGGTGGGTGGCCGGGTGGCCCAGCGACTATGGCCTGGCCATTAAGCTGAATATCTGGCCTTTTACCTGAATGTGTGGTGTCTAAAAAGCCACCTGATTCGATAATTGTTGAAGCCAGAACACCTTGTTTGAAAAGGAGATAATTTATTCCATTGCGAACGGCGGAAAAACCGCGATCCTGATTGAACAGCGACAAAGGCTCCTTGATCAACACCGTATATAATGCGGCTATATGATCCTGAAAATTGTTTCCTACACCATTCGATTCGACAAGGCATTCGACCCCTGCTTTTTCTAGAATCAAGCGTGGACCTATGCCGGATGTTTGCAAGATCTGCGGAGACGCAAGCGCACCTGCTGCGACCAGCACTTCATGACGCGCAGAAATTGATATTTTTTCACCTGAAGGAGCTTGCACGAGAACTCCAGTAGCAACTCCATTTTGGCAGATTATGCGGACCACTTTATGCCCGGTGATCACTGCAAGGTTACGGTTATTAAGGACCGGGCGCACAAAAGCCTGAGCCGCGCTCGCACGCCGGTTAGCGCGGGTCGTGGTCTGATAAAATCCAACACCAAGCTGCGATGCGCCATTAAAGTCAGTATTTCTTGGCAAGCCCCCCGCAACCGCAGCATCAATGAAGGCTTCATGCAGAACGTGTGGTTTTTCTGGATCAGAAACTGTTAGCGGGCCAGCATTACCATGAAATGGACTATGGGCTAGGCGTTGATTATTTTCTTGTCTTTTAAAAATGGGTAAAACGTCATCATATCCCCAACCGTCAGCCCCGTCTGCAACCCAGCTGTCGTAATCTTCGGGTTGCCCGCGGATATAGTTCATCGCGTTTACAGAACTACCACCACCAAGAACACGTCCCTGAGGAATTGCGTACTGCCGGTCACCAAGTTGTTGCTCAGCATCAGTTTTAACAATTTTGGCATCACGAGACGCAAGAACCTTGAAGAAGGTCGCTGGAATATGAATAAAGGGATTGGTGTCACGCCGACCTTCTTCAATTATCACGACGCTTAGACGTCCATCGTCGATTAATCGCCGTGCCGCGGAACACCCCGCTGCTCCGCCACCGATTATAATTACGTCATAGGTATTCATCAAAATACTCCGCCCCCGCAATTACCGCGTGTCACATCGAGCCGGGCATATGCTCGCCAATCGCCCTAATATAAGCTGGTCGTGCCTGCCACCTCTTCACGTAAGCCATGAAGTTTGGATAAGGATCAAACGGAAAGTTATTTCTCTGGAAAAGTGCATACTGGGGTATCCAAGCGATATCAGCCAGTGTCATCTTATCCCCCAAAATCCACGCATGCCTCTCCAATCGTTGGTCCAGATCCGCAAACATGGCTTTAAGCGTATTTTCTGCAACGATGATTTTTTCTTCAGGAATACCGCCTTCGGCTAGTGTTTCCCGATGAAATTCAATAATTGCCTTGTCCTTTTGCAACACCTCAAGCTTCTTCATGCTTTCAGATGTCTTGGTTGGCTTGTTGTTACGTCCATAAGCCCAAGTCTTGATGATGGGGAAATGACCACTTCGTGTAAATTCAAGCATTTGGTCTAGCTCTTCCTTTTGACTGGGGTCATTGGGAAGGAATGAAGGCTCGGGATATTTAATTTCCAGATATTCAAGGATGTCTGCCGATTCATAGACAATCAAGCCGTCATCAACCAAAGCGGGCACAAGGCCTTGAGGGTGAATAGCAAAATAATCGGCTGTTAGGTTTTCCTGCTTCCGCAAAAGGATATGTTTATCAATCCAAGTTATGCCCTTTTCTTCCAGGAATAGCCGGATCCTCATGGAACAATTGGAATAGGAGTTGTGGAATAGATTAAGCCCCTTCATATTCAATATTCTGGGATCATCAGTCTTTCTAATTGGCACGCTTTGATCCTCCCTTTAAATTGATTTGGTACTCTGGCCTACTTATTTGAATAACTCGGCATTCATAACTGATTTCCATTTGATATCTTCCACGAGCCTATAACCGCCCAACCATTTAGCTGTTTCAAACATTTGAAGTAGAAATGTAATTGTCTTTATTTTTTTACCGTGTCAGCGGCTTAATTTTGAAATATAGCTGATTAAAATGTTTTATCATATATGTATTGACATATAAAATCGTGTCAGTCTTCAAAAAAAGGCGAAAACCGTTGAAATTTCAAAATATCGACAGCGAATTTCTTCCCACGAGTTCAAGCTTCATTGTCAAAGTTATTCACAGAACGAGTACCCTTCTCACTAAAAATACTGCAATCAAGTTCTCTTCAGTTACAGACTTAAATGTTGTTGAATGGCGAGTTGTTTCGGGCATCCATTTCTTTGGTACTGCAACACAAAAAATGTTGGTTGAATACACAGGAGGAGACCAAGCACAGACCAGCCGTATTCTTGCTGCATTAAAGCGCAAGGGAATCGTAGATTCACAATATAACGGTGAGGACCGACGCGCACGAAACTTCAAGTTGAGTAAGGCAGGACAACAGGCCGTTGCTGCCGCACTGCCGTCTATAGCAAATTATTTCAGCCACATTGACGCAGCACTTACGCCGGAGGAGAAGCATGTTTTCGTTTCAACACTTAACAAATTGCTGGCTGCCGCCTCTGCACCCACAAAAACTGAATAGGAAAAAAGTCAGTGAATGATCCATCGATCCAATATTTGTACTATTCAACAAAATAGTGATTGAAGGCCTAGTGGTCGAAAGCTTTAGATGTAAGGCACTTTGATTACAGAGTTTGTACATTTCAAGATTTCAGATACGAAAATCGATTCTCCCTTCCTGATTAACCAAGCGGTTTCAATCCACGCAGAACCCGCCGCGCGGCAGTGACCAGCGGGTCATGGGTTTCTTTCAGAATCTGTACACGGTCAAACCGGTCAGGGTCGCTGTTCACGGCCTCACGAAGCGCCGTACCAAAGACCATCCGCAATTCAGTGCCGATATTGAACTTGCAGATTGCGGATTCGCGGGCCAGCGCGGTGCGTTGCGCATCCGGTACGCCCGATCCCCCGTGGATTACCAGTGGTATGTCGCTCAACGCTTCGATTGCACGAATACGATCAACATCCAGGCCACCGTCCCGGTTTTGCTGCAGATGCACATTGCCAACCGACACCGCCATCGCATCGACACCCGTTTCCTGTGCAAAGCGGGCCGCGTCCTGCGGATCCGTTCCGGCCGAACTTTCACCGCCAGAATAACCGACGAAGCCGATCTCACCCTCGCAGGAAATACCATTTGCATGCGCCAGTTCGGCGATATGCGCGGTCTCGTCGATATTCTGGTCCAGCGGCTTGCGCGATCCGTCATACATCAGCGAGGGAAAACCGCTATCAAGCGCCATCCGGCATTCATCGATCGTGTAGCCGTGATCAAGATGCGCCACGACAGGTACCGTTGCCGCCTCGGCCAGATAAAGAAACATCTTGCCAAGAACAGGCAGCGGGGTATGCGCGCGGCAGGCGGGGCCGGCTTGCAGGATCACCGGGACATTCTCAGCCTCGGCAGCCGCAACATAGGCCCGCATATCCTCCCAGCCAAGGGCCACAAGCCCAGCCACCGCATAGCCACCGGACAGCGCCGGTTGCAGAACATCGGACAGGGTTACAAGGCTCATTTGAATTTCGCAATCATGTCCTTGATGCCGGGAATTGTCTCAATCTGATAGGCATGCGTCGGCTGGAAGAACTGCACCAGCGAGCGCTGCGTCAACCCGCCAAGGATAGTAAAATAATACATCTCATAGCCCGGCAGGACGCAGCATGGGTGATATCCGTTGTCAATACAGATCGTTGACCCGTCGACGATATGATAGGCATCGCCCGGTGCGCCATCCTCGCGCTGCAGCATCTGCAACCCGGACCCCCAATTCGGCCTGAAGCGAAAATTGTAGGTCTCGTCATGCCGGCTTTCGTCTGGCAGGCGGTTTGTATCATGCTTGTGGCTAGGAAACCCGGACCAGCCACCAGCCCCGACGGTGAACAGCTCGCTGACCAGCAGTCGACCCACCTTGTCATGCTGTTTCTGGCCAAGGATATGTTTGATCTTGCGATGCGTCTTGGTGTCGTCAGACCCATATTGCACCAGATCATGTTCCCGCACATCGAACGGTTCCAGAACCTTGTCGTATTTTGCCCCGGCGATGAATGTTTCAGTTTCATCCGACACGCAGGTGATCGTGACCTTTGCGCCAACCGGCACATATACGCCTTCCGGCTCGCCGTCCCAGACATCAGCCCCGCGATTGCCAAGTCTGGCGAATGTCATCCCCTCAACCTCGACATCGACGCTGCCGGTGGCCGGCACAATGCATGTCTCGTATCCCGGCACCTGATATTCAAACGCCTGCCCCCGCTTCAGCTTGACGATATTGAAGTAATTCAGCGGAACCGTGGCGTCTTCGACATCAACAATGGCTTTGTTCTGATTGTCATAAGGAGCGATATGCATAGGCCGGTCTCCGTTCAGTGCGATGCCATTGGCGTTGTCTTCATAAACATGTCGATTTCGCCAGCATCCGGTATGGCACTGGCACATCCCCGGCGCGACACGGTGATTGCTGCCGCCGCCGCACCGCGGGTGACTGCCGCCTCGATATCAACGCCGGCAGCAAGTGCAGCGGCCAGCGTACCAAGAAACGCATCGCCTGATCCAAAGGGTTTCAGCGGCGTCACCCGAAAGATGCCAATATGCGTCGACGACGACGCCTGCAGAATATCACATCCACCCTCGCCCATCTTGTACAGAACAAGGCCGCCGCTGCCGGCAAGCTGAACAGCCAGATCATGACCACCATCACCGCCTGCAATCAGGTCGAATTCTTCATCATTGCCGACCGGCATATCGACCTGCCGCGCCGCTGCCAGCAAAATCGTGCGCGCCTCATCCGCTGACTGCCAGGCCTGCGGCCTGTAATCCAGATCAAGGATCACCAGACAATCTGCCTGCTTTGCCCGTTCCAGCAGCCGCTGGCAGGCTGTACGCGACGGTTCCCGCGACAGCGCGGTTCCGGTGATGATGATGGCGCCTGTGGCCTGCAGATCAACAGCATCCGCATGGTCAGCTGTGATTGCCAGATCAGCAGCATCATTGCGATAGATCACCACATTGGGGCGATCTGTCGTGCTTTCGGCAACGGCAAGTGATGTGCGCTCCAGCCCGCTGGTGCGCTGGCATAATCCAGTATCGACCCCATATGCAGCAAGTTTGCGCGCAACAAAACGTCCGATCCCGTCATCCGACAGCGCCGCCAGCAGCATCACCCGGCTTTGCTGTTTGGCAAGCGCCACCGCAATATTGCCAGCCGACCCGCCAACATCGGTTACCAGTTCCTCGGCATCCTCGATGCGGGTGCCATCTGGAACTGGGTACAGATCCATACCCGCCCGTCCGACAACCAGCACGGCGCGGCCTGCCATGCAGCTTGAAAAATGATCAGACATGGAAGAGTGGTCTGACATCAGGCAAGACTATAGCCAGCGTCATGCAATGCCTGATGCAGCTTGCCATATCCCATCTTCGCATATTCCAGCGGGTTGGCCAGCGCCGGGTCCTGCTCCGCCTCAATGATCACCCAGCCCTCATAGCCGGTATCAAAGAGACGCTTCATGATATCGTCATAATCGATCATCCCGTCACCCGGCACGGTGAACACACCTTTCAGCACACAATCAAGGAAGCTTTCAGCATCACGATCGATGCCAGCCANCACATNGGCGCGGATGTCCTTGGTATGAAAATGGTTGATCCGGCTGCCATGTNTGNCAATCACCGCCGCGTTATCGCCGCCAGCAAAGACAAGATGACCTGTATCNAGNAGCAGACCANCCGCNTCGCCAGTGGCATTCATCACCGCGTCAAGCTCTGCCTCGGTCTCGACCGCCGTGCCNATATGATGATGGAACGTCAGTGGCACCCCTTCTGCAGCACAATGTTCTGCCAGCGCTGTCAGACGCCTGCCATAGTCGGCGATATCAAAGTCATCCAGCTTCGGACGGCTCGACAACGGCCTTTCCTGACGGTTCTGCACGGTATTGAAAGTCTCGCCATAAACAATCACCGAGGCACCGACCTGCTTGAACAGCGCCAGCTGGTCAGCAATCTGCGCCAGTTCAGAATCCAGATCATTGTTGATCAGCGTGCCGCTGTACCATCCCGAGACAAGCGCCAGATCATGCGTAGCCAGAACATTGGCAAGCGCATCAGCCTGCTTTGGAAACTTGCCGCCAGTTTCAGTGCCGACAAAGCCAGCCTCACGGGTTTCAGACAGGCAGGTTTCCAGCGATGTATCCCCGCCAAGCTGGGGCAAGTCATCATTCGACCAGGAAATGGGGGACATCCCGAGGCGCAGTTTCATAAATATAGGCCTTTCAAAATTCAGCTGTTCCGATGTGGTGGGTGATCAGGCCTTCCGGCCTTCCGCATTACCGGCCTCGCTGTCTTCAAGCAATTCCGGATAACGAAGATCAAGCCCCAGAAGCTGGTGAAGTTCTGGCGTTGCCGCATCGCGTACCGCCGGCGCAACAGACTGGTCCAGCGCCTCCATCGGCTTGACGAATTTTGGCAGATACTGGCCAAGCACCGATGTGCGCTCACCACTGCTGTTATTCGGCATTGAGCAATGCCAGATCATGCCAACAAACAGCAGCAGACTGCCTTGCGGGCAGGTCAGCTGGATATGTTCATCATCAAACGCCTTTTTCGAGGGATAGACACCGCGCGTCTGTGATCCCGGCACAACCGCGGTCGCACCATTCTCGGCGGTGAATTCATGAAGGCTGATCAATGACTGGCAATTCATATGGAAGCCGGCGCTGATGCCAGCCGGAAACTCACCGGTGTCATGAAGGTCCCAATAGGGATAATCAATATGCGGCTCCTGCCCCGGTGCACCAGGCAACAGCCGGTTGGCAGCGAAGGAGCCAAGAATGAACTGGCGTCCAAGGATTTTGCCAAACACCTTCATCACCAGCGGGTGCTGCACCATATCGACAAAAACCTGCCCTTTGTTCAGCAGGTTCCAGACGCGGCGCTGCAGATGAATCTTGTCAGCATGTTCGCCGTGGAAATGCGTTGCCGCCTGCGCCTGATCCGAATGCGCGTTGATGATGCGGTTCGCCGCAGCAACCTCATCAGCCGTGAACACACTCTCGGCAAGATAATAGCCCGGTCCGTTCAACAGCGCTTCAACAGCCTCTTCGGCAAGATTGTCCTTGTTGTTCGACATGTCGTTCATGAAAGCATCCATTCGTGCGCCGGATCATTTTTAAATTTCCAGATACGCTTTGGCCCAGCCATGACGTTGAGATAATAGCTCTCATAGCCATGCGGTGCGCCAACAGGGTGATAGCCGCGCGGCACCAGCACCACCGTCCGGTCTTCGGCGGCCATGGTTTCGTCCAGTTCGCGGCTGTCATCATAAACACGGTGCAGAACATAACCCTGCGACGGATTTATGCGGTGGTAATAGGTTTCCTCGAGGTAGGATTCCTCAGGAAGATTGTCGGTGTCATGCTTGTGTGGCGGATAGGATGACCAATTGCCGGCAGGTGTGAGCACCTCCACCACCAGCAGGCTGTCGGCGGGCTCGGTCTCGGGCAGAATGTTGCACACATGGCGCACATTGGTACCGGTGCCACGGGTCTCCAACGGCATACTGTCAGCACTGATCAGGCGCGGTGGCAGCGTTCCCCCCGTGCCGGGCGCGCGGCACACGGCGATTTCGGCGTCACGTCCTGCCTCGACACGCTAGCCAGTATTCATCGGCACATAGACCGCCTGCGGGGCAACCTTGTCAAACACCGATGCGCGGCCCTGCAACATACCGGTATCAAGATTACCAGCGATGATGCGGGCATTGCCTGACAGCAATACCAGACATATCTCGTCCGCAGTGCCGTCAACCGCGATGCTGGCACCGGCGGCAAGATCATGCAGACCAAAGCCGACATAAGACCACCCGGCCGAGGCTGGAGTCACATCATGCACTGCGCCCGTGCCGTCGCGCTTTGGTTGAACAAGCAATTTTGACATGATCACTCTCCCAGCTGGCGGTCCTTGCCATCACGCCAGGCTTCATAGGCGGCGGCTACCTCGGCGCGTTCAGACACTTCCGGAACACCAACCTCCCACCAGGCACCCCCCGCCTGCGTCGATATGGCAGGATCTGTATCAATGACGATCACATCCACACCCTTGCGGGTGATGGCGGCACGCGTCATTTCCTCCAACTCGGTGATAGAGCCAGCCTTTTGAGCCCGCGCGCCCATTGATGCCGCATGCGCCACAAAATCGATCTGAGGCAGTACCTCATGATATGAATCAACAAGCATATTGTTGAATGCCGCCCCACCAGTGCCTGCCTGCAGCCTGTTGATGCAACCAAAACCACGATTGTCTGTAATGATAAGCGTCATGCTGCGCCCCATCATCACCGCGGTTGCCAACTCGGCATTCAGCATCAGGTAGGACCCGTCACCGGTAAAAACGACATTCGGACGCCCGGGTGCGGCCATGTCGACACCGATACCGGCTGCCACTTCATACCCCATGCAGGAAAACCCGTATTCCATGTGATAGCCGTCAACAGCACCAACCTGCCACAGCTTGTGAAGTTCGCCCGGCATTGACCCGGCAGCGCCAACCACAATCGTCTCGGGCGGGCAAGAACGGTTGACCGCGCCAATCACCTGCGAATCAGATGGCAGCGCATTACTGTCAGCTGGTGCGCTGCAGACTGCGTCTACATCCTTCATCCAGTCGTCCCATTCCGCACTAATCTCGCCGCGATAGGAACCCGTTGTGGTATAGCCCGCCATACCGCTTGCAATTGCCTCAATCCCGCGCAAGGCATCGGCCATCAGTGGCATCGCGCGATGTTTCACCAGATCATGCGGCTGAATGTTCAGTGCAATCACCTGGCCACCAATCAGGCTGTTTGAAGCAGTGGTAAAGTCCTGCAATCGGCTGCCAACTGCNAGCACAACATCGGCACTGGCGGCAAGATTGTTGGCNGCNGATGCGCCGGTTACGCCCAGCGAGCCGACATACATCTCATGCGCCTCGACAAGTGCCGATTTTCCAGCCTGCGTTGCGGCCACCGGAATACCTGCGCCAGCCGCAAAGTCTGCCAGCGCTGCCGCCGCACCGGAATAGCGTACACCACCGCCGGCGATAATCAGTGGACGCCTGGCCGCTTTCAGGCACGCAACCGCGCGCGCCAGTTCAGCATCATCAGGGGCAATCCGGCGCAGATGCCATATCCGCGGCGCAAAGAAACTTGTCGGATAATCCCAGGCTTCACCCTGCACATCCTGACAAAGCCCCAGCGTGACAGGCCCGCAATCAGCAGGATCGGTCAACACCGACATGGCCTTTGGCAACGCTTGCAGAAGCTGTTCCGGGCGGGTGATCCTGTCGAAATAACGCGAGATTGGACGCAGGCAATCATTCGCCGACACTGTGCCATCGGCAAAGCTTTCCACCTGTTGCAAAACAGGATCAGGCGCACGGGTGGCAAAAACATCCCCCGGCAACAGCAGCACCGGCAGGCGGTTCACATGCGCCAGCGCCGCTGCCGTTGCAAGGTTGGTCGCCCCCGGCCCGATTGATGTGGTGACAGCCATCATCCGCCGGCGTTGCTTTTGCTTGGCATAGGCAATGGCAATATGCGCCATCGACTGTTCATTATGCCCACGAAAGGTCGGCAGTTCATCGCGAACGCGGTACAGAGCCTCGCCAAGACCGGCAACATTGCCATGGCCAAAAATACCCCAAACCCCGGCAAAGGCCGGTTCTATGCTGCCATCCAGCTGTTCAATGCTCTGCGCGGTCATCCAGCGGGTCAGCGCCTGCGCCATGGTTAGGCGAACGGTTGCCATAAGTGTCTCCTGCCTTGCTTGTTACCGGTCAACAGCGGCACTGTCCCATGCCGCTATCAGCCGTTCAAAGACGGCCCACATCATATCTTGTGCCGTCTGATCATCAATCCTGCCGGCAAACCATTGCTGCGCTGCATCACTGAAAATAGTCCGTCCGATCGCAAAGCCGCGCACCAGCGGTTCGCCCCGTGCAACGCCCAGCACGCGGGCCAGCTGTTCGTCCGGCATTTCCTTGCCCAGCACAATGATACCCTGCAAATGCGGGTCATTGGCACGGACAATATCACCCGCACCAGTCCAGAATTCGACATCGTCAACCGGTTCAAGCTTCCACCAGTCCGGTGCGACGCCCAAATCATAAAAACGCTGCATCAACGCAAGAATCTGTGACGGTGCTGCCGTCCTGTCACGATTTCCGGTGATAATCTCGAACAGCAATTCGTGGCCAGTCTGACGGCAGGCATCTGCCAGCCCGACAATCTCGGCCTCATGATAGGCAATCAGATCAGCGGGATCATCTGTTCTGACAGGCGCCAGCACCTTGACACAGTGGTTGGCCGGCCATTCGGCAAGCCGGCTGCCAAGATCAGGGCCTTCTTCAAATGCCAGCGGAATGACCCCTGACTGTTCAATCGGACGGCCGATCCAGATGTCATGATCCGATGCCGCATGAAGCGCTGATCGGCCAAGCCTGTCATCAACAAGCAACCCGACACCATCATGCTTTTCCCGGCTGCGGGTCACTGCGCCAAGCGCAATCATCTTGAAGTGATCGATATCTGCATCAGACTTGCCATTGGCCTCTGCCAATTCGACAAACTGGCTGCGATGATCAAAGGCAAAGGCCAACAGCCGGTCATGCCGCCGCCGGCGCGTTGTAGCCCAGTGGATCTGTTCCAGCTGGCTGTCCTTGCGCAATGCGAAATGATCACTTCCCGTCCTGATCATGTGGCGCAGTTCAACCTGAGACGGGTAAGACGGTGCGCAGCCATGCCGCGATACCGCCAGCGCGCCGCAGATATTGGCATAGAGAGCACAATCAGCCGCCGATTCATCACGCAACCACCCCGACAGGAAACCGGCCATAAACCCGTCGCCCGCCCCCAGCACGTTGAACACCTCGATCTCGCGAACTGGCGAGGCCACACCGCTGTCCCACCCACCGACTGCACCCTCGAACACAACACAGCCAAGCGGCCCGCGCTTGCAGACAATTGTGGCGTCGGTGATCGCCCGCGCCGCCTGCAATGCAGCAATGGTATCTGTGGTGCCTCCGGCGATATGCCATTCTTCCTCAGTGCCGACAATCAGATCACAATGCGGCAACACAGTTTGCAGATGCGCCGTCACACGCGCGCTTTCGGCAAAGCGGCTCTCGCCATCAGCATGGCCGCCAAGCGCCCACAGGTTTGGCCGGTAATCAATATCAAACGCCACCTTGCGGCCATGCGCGCGGGCCAGTTTCATCGCGGCAAAACTGGCTGCCGCCACACGGTCGGTGCTGAAATGCGTTCCCGTGACCAGAACGGCGCGGGCAGAGGCGATAAAGTCAGCGGTGATATCTGCCTCGCAGATCGCCATATCAGCGCAGTTCTCACGATAGAAAATCAACGGAAATTGTTCAGCATCGCGAATGCCCAGCAACACAAGGGCGGTCAGCCGTTCATCATCGGTGATGACATGACTTGTATCAACGCCCTCATCCGCCAGTGTTTCACGGATGAATCTGCCCATATGCTCATCACCGACACGCGTGATGACTGCCGATTTCAGGCCAAGCCTTGCACAGCCGATGCTGATATTGGTGGGGCTGCCACCGATATATTTTGAAAAGCTCGACATATCTTCGAGCCGCCCACCAACTTGTCCGCCATACAGATCGACCGAGGAACGGCCAATACAAATCACATCCAGAACCGGATCACTTGCTGTCATGGTCACGCATCCTGAACGAGATATCACTGTTTTGTGTTTCTTTACGCTGTCGCCCCGCCTCAATGGCAAGATACAGTGCAAGGCTCATCGTGGCCGAGAGTGACCTGAAGCCAGCAAACTGATCTTCAGAATAAAGAAGGCTGACAGGCCCATAGATCGGACTGACTTCGGTATCCGTCAGACAGACACACGGAATGCCGGCGGCGCGCGCCTTGGTCACTGTCGCCGAGGTGGCCTGTGAATAAGGCCGGAAACTTGTGGCGACCAGAACATCGTCAGGGCGCATCAAGTCCACATATTTGCCAACCTGATCAAGATTTGATCCCAGCGCATGACTGACCATACCCAGCCCGGTAAACAGATACTGGAAATAGGATTGCACGGCCACTGTCCGCCCCGAACCGGCAAGCCAGATCGTGTTGGCCGAGGCCAGCAGCTGTACAGCCTGCCCTACCAGGTTGGAATCAAGGCTGGCTTCAAGATCAGTAGCCGATTGCACCGCAGACTGCGTGATCGCCCGCAACACATCTGCGGCACCAACATCGTCAATGCCCTCAAGGCGCGAACTGTAGCCAACTGAATTGCTGCGCAGATGATCGCGGTACAGCCGCTGCAATTCGCTGAAACCGCTGAACCCGAAATGCTGCGAGAAACGCACGAGTGTTGATGGGTGTGTGCCGATCTGGTGGGCCAGTTCAGTGATTGAATCCAGTGCCACACGGTCGGGAAACTGTTGGGTATAGTCAGCTATCTGCTGCAGCTTGCGCGGTAGGATGGCGTGTGATGCACGCACCTCGGCAACAAATGCCGAGATATCTGTCAATGCCTCAAGTCTGGTTATCTTTGAACTCACAACCCCTGCACTCTGATGTCATGCGGATGCATTCTGGAATTCGGACTCCAGCTCGGCAAGCTCGGCTCCTCCCGCCATCAGCGCCCGCAAATTGTCCATATCGATCACGTCCCGTTCACCGTCAGCCAACACCCGCCCGCGATTGAGGAAGGTATAGCGGTCCCCGATCAACCGGGCATGCATATCATTGTGGGTAATGAAGATGATCGCAATCTCGTTCATCTCGCGCACCTGATTCACGGTGCGCAGTACCTCAAGCTGCTGTTTCTGGCCAAGCGCTGATGTCGGCTCATCAAGGATCAGCACCTTGGCTCCAAAATAGATGGCACGCGCAATCGCCAGCGTCTGCCGCTGGCCGCCAGACATGGTGCCGATGGGCTGGGTCGGATCAGCGACATCGATGCCAAGCTTGGCCATCTCGGTGCGCGTGATCTCGTTCATGCTGTTCATGTCCAGAAACAGACCCTTGCTGATTTCGCGCCCCAGAAAGAAATTGCGGGTCACACTCATCAGGGACTGCAACGCCAGATCCTGATACACGGTTCCGATGCCTGACACAGCGGCATCACGCGGGGTCTTGAAGATAGTCGGCTGTCCGTCAATCAGGATTTCCCCTTCATCGGGAATATGAACCCCCGACAGGACCTTGATCAGGGTGGATTTACCGGCACCGTTATCACCAAGAAGAGCCGTGACCTGACCCTTGCGGGCCTCGAACGACACATCCTTCAGGGCGATGATGTTGCCAAAGAACTTGGAAACGCCCTTCAACTGGATTGTCGGCGGTGTTGTCTGCTGTGCCATGGCTATCCCCTCAAGACCCGATTGCGAAGGAACTGGTTCAGGAACGCTGCGCCAAGAATAAGCAGCCCCAGCATCACCCGGAACATGTTGTTGTCGATGAAAGGCACGAAATTGATCCCACGGCTGGCAATGGCGAAAATAAACGCCCCCAGCACCGCGCCAACCACCGAGCCATATCCGCCAGTCAATGCGCAACCACCAATCACCGCTGCCGCAATAGCGTGAAGTTCGCGGAAGTCACCGGCTTTGGGGTCCGATGCACCTGATGTCATCACCGTCAGAACACCCAGCAGACAGGCAAGGCACGCAGACAGCATGAACAGGCTGATCTTCACCCGGTTGACCGGCACACCAACTGCCCGCGCCGCAGTCGGATCACCGCCTGCCGCATAAATCCAGTTGCCAAAACGCGTCTTCTGCAACATCAGCGCAACCATGATGACAAGGATTGCAAAGTAATAGACCTCGGCATCGAATGGCAGGCCAAAGCCCTTGTCAAAGGCAAAAAGATTATCAATAACGGTCGGGTCTTCACCGCCACCAGCAGGCGCTTTCAATTGCGGTTTCACGGACAGNCGCGACTGGTTCAGCANTGTCTGGCTGAGAAANACCGCAAAGCCNCGACTGGCAAACCAGAACCCCAGCGTCACGATAAAGCTGGGCAATCCGGTTCGAACAACAATCACACCAATGACAAAGCCGAGAAATGCCAGCTCGACAAAGGTCAGCAGAATGGCGGGCACCACAGGCACCCCGAAAATAAGAAGCAATGCAAATGAATGACCGGCCAGCGCTATATTCGCGCCGATACTCAGATCAAATTCACCNGCAATCATCAATAATGATGCCCCGATGGCCAGAATGCCGACAAATGCAGCAAGTTCCACCCAGGCCTGAATACCGATCGGATTNGTCCACATCGCGGAAAAAGTTCCGCTGATGCTTGTCATAATCATAAACGTAATAACGATAATCGCGAGACCGAAGACGGAACCGAGCTCGGGACGNGCCACAAAGCTCTGAACAAGACNAACCTGCCTTATTCGTTCATCTGTTCCGGACATGGCACCTTCCTCCCTGTGTCTGACCATCGCCATTTTTATGGCTTTATTTTNTCAGGCTGCGCGTCANGGCTGCCCGTGTCTTTTGGTCAGTGTTTTTTGGGCCCGGCGTGTTCATAATGGCCAAAGCCCGGCAATTCAAAGGCGGGCAGAAGTGATCTGCCCGCCCGAACTTGTTGTCGAACCGGCTTAGCGCTCGACGCCAGCCAGCTTCTTCACCTGCTCAACATTAGCGGTGGTAACAAAGCCTGGGCCTGAATTGATCGAGTTGCCCGGCAGTGTACCGTTGCGATGGTTCAGATGCAGAACAACAACCGGCAGGTAACCCTGCAGGAACTGCTGCTGNTCGATCGCNTAATGCACTGTGCCATTGACGATGCCGTCAACAATCTGCGGACCAAGGTCAAAACAGCCAAGGATCACGTCGCCAGCTTTNCCAAGNTCTTCCANAGCGGCAATTGTAGGATCGCAACCTGTCGGGCCAACAGCCATGACAGCGCCAGTGTTCGGGTTNGATGTCATGTAGGCGATGACAGTGTTCTTGATGTCATCAAAATCCTGTGACACCTCAACCATGTTCAATGCTTCGCCCATACCNTCGGCAAAACCCTGACAACGGTCAAGAAGCGCCGAGTTGAATGGCTCGTGGTTGAAGCAGACGCCGTTTGAACCGCCAAGGCCCTTNGACTTCTCTCCACCGCCTTTACCGGCGTCATATTCAGGCTGACCGACATGCATGATCGCGCCAAGTTCCTTCGATACATCCGCACCCGAGTTCATCGAGATGACNGGAATNCCGGCATCGATAGCTGCCTTGATCGGGCCGCCAAGGATGTTGGCGTCAGGGATCGAGACAACAAGACCGTCCGGGTTCTGGGCAGTCGCAGCTTCAATCAGTGCGGCCATTTCATTCAGGTCGCCCGTTGACGGGTTGCGGTACTGGACGTCAGCACCTGTATCCTCGGCAGCCGCATTCACAGCNTTGCGAACAACACCCCAGAATGCGTCAGTGTCAGATCCGTGTGTAACGACAACGATGTTAGCTTTATGGTCACCAGCAACAGCACTGCCCACGCTCATCGCAACAGCAGCCATTGCCAAAAGCAATTTTTTCATGATGTTTTTCTCCTCAAATGGTTGCCAAACAAACCGTAANTCCAATTCGCGGTCCGAAGGTGGCTAGGAGTAAAGGTAAAGACTCATATAAAATCAATAATCAATTTCCAAAATTAGAAATTTTGTTCTATCTGNGTTTGGTATGGTGCCCGTTCCGGTGGCACAAAGAGATCAAAAGACATGTTGGCTTGCACCCGCAACGGCGCAATCAACATCTATCCAAGGGGATTATCGAGATGAAAGAAATCGGCATTGGCGTCATCGGCACAGGCTTCATGGGCAAGGCGCACTCCATCGCCTACAGCGCTTCGGCTTCGGTCTTCGGAACAGGCCTCAGGCCGCGCCTTGAGATTGTCTGTGATCTTAGCCCTGAGCGTGCCTCGCAACGCGCAACCGATCTTGGTTTCAACCGATATTCATCCGACTGGCGCGAGGTGGTCAACGACCCGGCNGTGGATTTGATCTCGGTCTGCACACCGAATGANACCCATGCTGAAATTTCAATCGCAGCGCTTGCCGCAGGCAAACATGTGTGGTGCGAGAAACCGATGTCGACAACGCTGGCCGATTCGCAANNGATGACCGATGCCGCCGCTNCCAGCAGCGGCCAGACAATCATCGGTTACAATTATACAAAGAATCCGGCTGTCACCCATGCGCGCCAGCTGATTGAATCCGGAGCCATTGGCCGCGTTGCTGCCTTCTTCTGCCGCTATGACGTTGACAATGAGGCTGATGGCCAGCGTCCCTGGTCATGGCGTATGTCGCGCGACCGGTCGGGCACCGGTGCCAATGGCGATGTGCTGAGTCATGTTATCAGCGTTGCGCACTATCTGACCGGTTCAACCATCAAACGCGTTGTGGGCGANATCGCCATTGTGCATCCCGAACGTGATGATCCNGATAATCCGGGNCAGCAAAAGACCGTGGACAATGACGACATGGTGGCCGCGCTTGTNCAGTTTGAAAGTGGTGTGCATGGACATATTGGGGCCAGCCGCGCCACATGGGGCTATAAATGCGGTTTGCGCTGGGAGGTGCATGGCACCGAGGGCACCATCATCTTCGAACAGGAACGGTTGAATGAACTGAAGCTGTTCACGCGGCAGAATGATCCCGCGACCGATGGATTCCGCACCATTCTGACNGGGCCGCATCACCCGCCCTATTCAGCCTTTCTGCCGAATGGCGGGCACAGTCTTGGCTATATGGACGTGAAAATCTGCGAGTTGCAGGAACTGCTGACATCTATCGAAAGCGGTGAGGCCGTCTGGCCATCCTTTTCCGACGGTCTGGTCATCGAAAAGGTCATGGATGCCGTTGACCGTTCATCACTGACTGGCCAATGGGTTGACGTCTGAAGCCGTCGAGATGGCAGACAAAAGCCCGGATGAAGCGTAAANCCCGGATGAAGTGCCCGGCCNTGTGTGGTTGCTGAACTTGCCTTGAGGCAGGGTCTGCCGAATGGCCGGTGCGCGGTCAGTCACCGATCTCGACACTGCGCCCGCTNNTTGCCGATGCCAGCGCGGCATCAGCAATCAGCAACGCATTCAGGCCATCCTGACCCACCGGCACCGATGCTGAACCATGTGCCAATGACTCAATGAACGCATTTATTTCGTTGGCATAGGCATCCACATAGCGTGTCATGAAAAAGTCATGCAGCGGCGGCCGCGCAAAGCCGCCGGCATCTGCTATCTCGATATTCACCGGGTGTTCGTTCTGTGCCGCCACCATGCCGCTGGACCCGTGAATTTCAATGCGCTGGTCATAACCATACACTGCCCGCCGCGAATTCGAGATCGCCACCTGCCGTCCGTCGGCCCAGCGAAGCACTGCTGTCGCGCTGTCAAAATCGTCAAGCGCTTCGATCTGCGGATCAGTCAGCACCGCGCCAGTGGCCATCACATTGGTCGGCATGCCGCCCATCAAAAACACAGCCATGTCGAAATCATGGATCATCATGTCTCGGAAAATCCCCCCCGACCGGCGGATATAGTCGGCAGGTGGCGCCCCCGGATCGCGCGAGGTGATGACACCCATTTCAGGCGTGCCGATCCGGCCATTTTCAATGGCTGTTTTCAGCGCCATGAAATGCGGATCAAACCGGCGGTTGAACCCGACCATCAGCGGCGCACCCATTTCGGCAACCACCTGCAGACAGGCCCGCACGCGCGCCGCGTCCAGATCAATCGGCTTTTCACAGAAGACCGCCTTGCCAGCACGCGCGAACAATTCGATCTGGTCAGCATGCAGGTCGGTAGGTGTGCACAGAATGACCCCGTCGATTCCGGCATCGGCCGCAATGGCATCAACATCCATCACCGCAGCCCCATAGCGCGTGGCAATCGCCTGCGCGGCATCCGCCACCGGATCAAAAATGGCTGCAAGGTCTGCCTTGTCACTGCTGGAAATTGCCCGGGCATGCACCTGGCCAATCCGCCCTGCCCCCAGAATTGCCAGTTTTTTCATTGCTTTACCACCTTCCAAAGTCAGATTTTCAGCCACCAATATTCGGGCATTGGTATGCAATAGTGTTCGATATCAATCGGGATCAGCCGATCATCCGGCGGGCGTTTCTGCTGCCAGTTTTTTCGTCCTGAAATGAATAGCTGGCGTGCTCGGGTGCCAGCTGTGCAACACCGATGATATGATCTGCAATACGGGATGCGATCATCTGCGTCGGGGCATTCAGATTGCCGCCAACAACGCGCGGCATGATGGATGCATCAACGACCCGCAGCCCTTCAACGCCATGTACACGGCCCCATTCATCGACCACCGCATCATCATCATATCCCATGCGGCAGGTGCAGGAAGGATGATAGTCGGTGGCGCATTCATCAGCGATGACAGCCTTGATTTCATCATCTGTCATGGCCTGTGCCATCGGCCCTGTTTCACCGCCATTCAGATCTTTGAAGGCAGCCGAGTTTGTTATGTCGCGGGCCTTTTTCACGCCGTTCATCATGCCTGTCATATCGGCGGCGGCAGCCATGTAGTTGAACAGAATTACGGGCTTGCCAAAATGGTTTTTGGGGTCGAGTTCAACGCGGCCAGTGCTTTCCGGATACAGAAGATCGATATGGAATGAAAAGCCCTGCGTCACCCGAAAACTGTTGCCCACCTCTTCAAACCCTGTTGGTCCAAAATGATACTGGAGATCAGGGCGTGCTGCGTTGTCATGACTGCGCACGAGGCCGCCTGCTTCCCAGATATGCGAGGTGGCAATTCCCGTGCGCCGTGACAGCCATTCCAGCCCGACGCCAAGCTTTTTCAGCGGGTTGTTCAGGCGATGCATCTCAAAAGATTTGCGGCTTTTGAACTGCAGCACCATCGTCGGATGGTCCTGCAGATTGCGCCCGACACCGGCAAGCTTTACCTGCGTCCTGATACCAGCATCCCGCAGATGATCTTCAGGACCAATTCCCGATCGCAGGAGAATCTGCGGGGAATTGATCGCGCCACCCGACAGGATAATCTCGCGCCGCACCTGAATTGTGTGGGGGGTGCCGCGATGCCTAAAACTGACCTTGTCGGCCCGATTGCCAGTGATGCTCAGATCACGCACAGCCGCGCCGGTCAATACAGTCAAGTTCTTGCGTCCACGCGCTGGCTTCAGATGGGCGACCGCCGCACTGCAACGCTGGCCGTTGCCAATCGTGGCATCAAGACGGCTCAGCCCCTCTGGCCTGTAACCGTTCAGATCATCCGAACGGCCCTGACCCGTTTCGTCTCCGGCCTCAAGAAAGGCGTCGATCAGCGGGCTCTGGTGATGGCTTTTGGTAACCTGCAGCGGACCACTGTCGCCGCGCCATGTATCGGCCCCGCGGTCTGATGACTCACCCGCGCGGAAATAGGGCAGGCAGTTCTTGAATTTCCAGGCTGGCAGATCAAAATCCTCGGCCCAGCCATCATAATTGTCAGGGTGACCACGCATATACACCATCGAGTTGATCGAGGATGAGCCGCCCAGCACCCGGCCGCGCGGTGTCCAGACAGCACGCTTGTTCAGTGATGGTTCAGCCGCGCTGAAATAGTTCCAGTTGATCGAAGGGTTGCGATAGGCGCTGTAAACGCCCGCCGGAATATGGATCATCAGGTTGCGGTCAGGCGGGCCGGCTTCCAGCAACAGCACATCAAACTCGCCCGATGCGCTCAGCTTGCTGGCCAGCACGCACCCGGCCGAGCCTGCGCCAACAATCACATAATCGAACTCTGCCTGGTTTGCCATGATAGGCCTCGCGATATCCTTGAACGACCGTGCAGAGCCATTGAGACGTCGTTTCACCCAAAGATCAAGCAATCACTTGCAAAACGCGCCGGAATGCCGCGCAAAAAACCTGGGTGTAAGGGGGACGTGACAAAAGCATCCATGGCTCAGATACTGCAGGACATTGATAATGCTGATAGAAATAAGTTTAATCGAAAAAAAGATGGCCTGTTTTTTGAGGAGTGGCGGACGTTACAGGGCCGTACTCAGAAGTCACAGTTCCAGTCCTCCCCCCACGCCGTTTGCCAGAATGCCTTGTGGCTTATATTTGATTTAGGCCTGCCACCACGCCAGAGGTCCCGAGTTGGTGCCGAGACCGTTTCAAAATATGCATGGAGCTGGTATGCCAGACGGGTCTGTATATCCTCAACAGCCGGCATGTTCACAATGTTTGTTCGCTCATCCGGATCGTTGACAAGATCGTACATTTCCGGCTCCAACCCATCAAAACCGTCAACTGTAAACCGCTCCACATAAAGATAGGCGTTGGTTCTGATGGCACGGGTTTCTTCCTGTTCTATGAATATGGCATCACGGTGGGATGCCAACGGACCAGCAAGGTCAAGCGGCAACGAATCTGTCAGATCACCTTCCAGCAGGGGCAAACCGGCAAAGGACAGGATTGTATTTGGCAGGTCCAGTTGACTGACAAGTGCCGGCGTCTCGTTATGGGCCACGCCACAGCCGCTGATGATCAGCGGGATATTATAGCTTGGCCGATGCATCGAAGAGGGCCAAGCGGCCAGACCATGACCCCAGATACCATGATTGCCAAGCGAAAACCCGTGGTCGGATGTATAGATCACCAACGTATTCTGATCCATCTCAAGCGTCTTGAGGGTAGCCACAATACGACCAACACCGCTGTCAATAAGCGATGTCTGGGCGAAATAATTCTTCAGACTGTCTGTATCATTTGGAAGTTTCAGCGGGCCAGCGAAGCGTTCATGGGGATGCGCGCCGACTTCAAGCACGCGTGATGTGTAACGATCAATGACAGACTGGCTCAACCCCTCGCGCGGAACAGAGTTCAGCGGGGTCTGGTCATAAAGGTCCGCAAAGGCGTTTGCCGCCTTGCCCCTAATCGCAGGCCAGTGTCCATATGGTCCGTTATAGGGCACAAACGCAAAAAACGGGGCTGCGCTGGATGCCTGCGCCTCAAGGAAAGCAATGGTTCGCTCCGTAAAGAAATCGACCGAGTGACCCTCATGAACAAAATTCTTGTCATTCTCAATCATTCTATTGCCATAGAAGCTTACAGTATGGCCATGCGGAAACGTCACCCAGTGATCAAAGGATGATGGGGGCTGCCACGCCTTCCCAAGATGGTACTTTCCAATCAGCGCGGTCTGGTAGCCGGCGGCTTGCAGCCTGTCCGGCAAACTTTCAAATTCCCCAATTGCGTTCCATTTTTCAGGCCAATGATCCTCGAGACCATCATCCAGCCAGGTGTGGATACCATGCGCGGACGGCATCAATCCGGTCAGTACAGATGCCCGACAGGGTGAACACATAGCATTCACACAATAGGCATTTCGAAAGAGCAATCCGTTCTGCGCCAGCGCATTCAGCGCCGGTGTATAAACTTCGCTGTTCCCGTAGGTGCCAAGGAAATCAGCCGACTGATTGTCGGACATGATCAGGATGATATTTGGTGGTGCATGTTTCATCTGTGCTGCTCTGAACTGCCAAGCCTGTCGTGGCGGCCCTGATCAAATCAGACCAAGGGATGATGCCAGACGGTCGATATAACTACATTGCCACTGTAGCAACTCGCTATCTGGCTGTTGTAAGAGAAAATTCGCAAGGAAGGGGTCTTCCAGTGCGGTGGCGTGCCCCGATAGCTGTTCAATAACCCGATGGCCACAAAACGGCACATAGGCTTCGGAATATCCGCCTTCGTGAACGGCGACAACCCTGCCGTCGCACAGATCCCCCGCGACCTCGACCACCATGGCCGTCATGGTTTCATAGGTGGTCGACAGGCATGACATTCTGGCCAGCGGGTCCACATGACTGGCGTCATATCCTGACGCGATAATAATGGCGTCGGGCTGGAAATCCCTGATGAGCGGCAGGACAATCCTCCGCATGGCGTGAAGATAGGCATCATGGCCGCATCCTGGTGGCAGCGGTACATTTGTATTCGCCCCCTCACCCCTGCCGCTACCGCGCTCTTGCAGGCCATTATATCCGGGTGGGAACATATTGGTCTGATGAATGGATAATGTATGCACGTCAATGTCTTCATAGAAAATATGCTGTGTGCCGTTACCGTGATGCACGTCCCAGTCGAGAACAAAGAATCTTTCACCAAGGTCCTTTTCACGCGCATCTGCTATGGCGAGCGGAATGTTCGCCAGCAGGCAGAAGCCCATCGAATGTTCAGCAAGACAGTGATGCCCGGGCGGACGCGTAAGCGCATATGCAGTCTTGTGATTGCCTCTCAGCACCGTAGCTAGCGCCTCTATGGCGAGCCCCGCAGACGTGCAGGCGATATCAAATGAGCCTTTTCCAAAAGGTGCCGCGGGACCAAGCAAACCACCCTGAAGCGCGCTCAGGGACCTGAATTCCTCGAGATATGACGCTGTATGTATCCGCGCAAGCTGTTCTGCGTCAGCAGGCGGAGCCGACTGCGTGTCCAGCGCCGTGAACAATCCCGTACGCTGCATCAAATTCAGCATCCTGCGCTTTGACTCCGGGCTTTCCGCATGACCGCCAGCCGCCATGGGCTGCACCCACCCGCCAACAGGCAGCGTCAGCGCGGCTTCGCCAGTCGTGTGCCAGAAGCAGCTTTCAGAATGAAAGAAAGCAGATTGTTTCATAACACTCGTCCCTTATCAGAGTAGTCACTAGAATCAGGGCTTTTCGCGCCGACATCGTTCACGAATGAATCAGGCCAGCCTGCCCCGACGCGTGCTCCAATTGTGCATTGCAAGCAGACCAGCAGAAATTATCAACGCCGCGAAATGTATGGCTTCAGGTTTCATCAGGACCCCCAAAGCAACAACCAGTCGCGTGCCTGTCTCAAACAGCGTCAGCGACTTAGTATCGAACTGCGCCAATGCTGTAGCAACCAGATACAACGCCACCATCAGACGAGCTAGCAACCAGCCGAGTGCCGCAAGGTCGATGCCGTTTTCATAGCCGGGCAGCGGCGATTTTGTTGGGCTAGTTGGGTCTATTAACGCTTGATCGATCAGCAGCAGTTCCGGATAGAACGCGAAAACAAACGGAATTGTAAACATCACAATGCCAGACCTGACCGAACTCAATCCAGTCGCCATGGGTTCTGCCTTGGTGATTGTGGATGCCGCGAAGGCGGCGAGCGCCACCGGCGGCGTAATGGCCGAGGCTACCGCGAAGTAAAAGATAAACATGTGCGCGGTGAAGGTGGCAATGCCAAGACCCACAAGCAAAGGCCCCATCAAAAGCGCAACATTCACATAGGCTGGAACCGCCGGCATTCCCATCCCCAGCAGAATAGCCAGCAGCATGGTCATCACCAGGGCGAGAAACTGAAAAAGAACCGAGCCGTCACCGCCAAAATCAAACGACAGTAGGAAGCGAAGAACATCAATCGCCACAAATTTCGAGAGGCCAGTAAAATTCAGACAGACATCTATAACAGTGACCGCCAGAAACATCAGATAGAGCGAAGAGATCGTAATACCTGATTCAGCAAGCGCATCGATTAGTTTTCCTGGCTTGGCACGAAAATCCCTGTCGAGAAAGAGAAGCACAGTCACGAAGGCAGCGGCCCACCATCCTGTCGCACCAGCATCGCCGGCCGAATTCTGGAAAATCTGAAGAAACCACGGTAATGAATGCACAATGCACCGGTCATTCTGCGTGACAGAATCCGCACCAAACAATGTGGCTAAAAAGCCGCAGCCAACCATATCCTTTGGCGTCAGCAACAGGACGAGGATCAGGAGTATTGGCAGTAGGATCTGACAAAGGTGCAGAACATCCTGACCGCTGATGCGCATTTCGTCAGTTAGGGTGCCGAATGCCTCAATTCCCTGTTTGCGCGACTGGAACGAGGCACTCAGAAACAGACACAGAAAATAGGCAAGCGCCGGTAAGGTCGCCGCGATGATAACATCCCGGTAAGGAACCCCCGTCATCGCCGCGAGAATAAACGCGGCTACACCCATCACCGGTGGCATTATCGACCCGCCAGATGAGGCCGCCGCCTCCATGCCGCCCGCAAAGACACGGGAAAAGCCCCGCTGGATCATCATCGGGATTGTTAGAACGCCTGTCGACAGCACATTGACAACAGGGCCGCCTGTAATCGTCCCGAACATTGCCGAACTGACGATCGCCGCATGCGCCGGCCCGCCGCGTAAGCGCCGTGTCCAGCGGAAGGCAAGCTTGATCAGGGTCTGACCGCCTGCGGATTTCCCAAAAAGAGCGCCCAGAATGATATAAGGGAACACGACGTTCATGATTACATGCATGAAACGACCAAGGAAACCGGACGCATTGTTTACTAAAGCGTCATGCACATTCGGAACGCCATCGAGAAATGATCGTGGTTCGCCGCCAAGCTTGGTCATAAAATATTTGTTGATGTTGTCTGGGCCGTGGAAATACCACACGAGCACGGTGATAATGGTGTATGCGGCGATGCAAAAGGAAATGGCGACGAGGGGTAATCCCCACACCTTTATATTGTAACCTAGAAAGACAATCAGAGCACAACCCATGATCGCCACCAGCCAGACACCTGTTGTGCTAACACATTTCGGGTCCTCGACCGTGTCTGGCTTTGGCAGCCCCATTGTCTCGGCGAATTCAATTTCCGCCTTCAATGTTTCAGCCATTATCCTGGCGCGTTCCCCGTTCAGCAGGTCGATCAAACACACACTGTCAATTTCGATGAGATAGGTAAGAGACACCGCCGCCGCAGCTATAACGAGCGCAAAATCCATGAAGGCGCCCAGAAACGCTTTGTTAGTGCCCCGCCACTCACGCCACATCGAGTGTTTTAGTGCGACGACGATCATCATCAGGGTGAAGACAAGCGGGTAAAACCATTCTGTCGAGAATGATCGAACCTTCAGATTATTGATGCCGGTGATACCGCGCCAGAATTCATCCCAGCCCGGGATAAGAGGCGTACTATTAATCACGCCCATTATCACAAAAATGAAAGCAAAGACATAAACGGCTCGGTTAGGAAAAATCGATGACCGCGCCTCTTGGTTCAAAGTATCTGACATCGGGCACTCAGCAATGATAATTGACTAGATTGGTGGCGCCATAACAGCGCCACCAGCATTTGGAACTTCTTATTTGTCCAAAGCGCATTCTTCAATCACATAGCCGGCATCTGTCCATGCACGCGCTGCGCCGGGATGGTATTTGATCGGATTAGCACCGCACATGCCCTGCATGGGCATGTCGAAACCGACCGTATCCCCATAAGGTGCCTTCGCCTTCAGATTTTCAAGTGTATCGACGTAGGCTGCGACCAGGTCATAGACCAGCTGCTCGTTCATATCCTTATGGACGACATTGCCACCAATTGTGGCGAAGGCCCTAAAGGTGCCGTCTTCAGAAATGAAGGTCCAGTCAGCACCCATCGTTTCACGAAGTGTGGCCATATCCATGGTGACCGGAGAACTGCCGGGTGCCTGCATATATTTCTGCATGGCCTCACTCTCATAGGCGGCCTTTGGCATCGACCAGCCGGTCATTTTACCCGCGGCTGTCACCGAGGTCAGGCGCGACCCGGGAAAGAGTTCCGGCAGCACGATGGCATCCGGTTCACCGCTCGTTACCAGCGTTGTGCCCTGACCCCAGTTGACTTGCAGGCCTTCATAGTCATCGCCATCTTTCAGACCGGCAACAATCTGGATCATGCTACGTGCATTGGTCAAAGCACCACCACGCGGTGGCCCATTATAGATCTTGCGACCTTTGAGGTCGTCCCAGCCACCAATATTTTTGGCGTCATAGGCATAGAGAAAAAATATACCCAGCGTAAACGGATTGATAGCCCTTAAATTGCCCGCAAGCTCAGCCCCCTTTTCCTTGCCAAGTGAACCGTAAGGGCCCACACCTCGGCTCATCAGAAATGGCAGAATATAGGGTGTGGCCGCTATATCCGTCTTGCCTTCGGCAACATTCTGGATCGAATTAGTTAATGTCTGACCTTCAGCAAGCTGAATATTAGCAATGCCCCTGGTGCCAGCAATTTCCGTCATATGCGCTGGTGACAGATGTGTGGCGCCACCCGGACTTGCAGTCTCAGCTGTCAGGTTTACTTGAGCACTAACAACACCATTCATCAACGCAACAGTGGCAAAGGCGCTAATGGCCGTTTTCTTGAACATGATTTTCTCCCGTCATTTTTTATCCACTTAACTAAGAAGCAACAACAGTAACGGTGTCAAACTATATTTAACTTGTTAAGTAAAATGCGAGGTACGCAGCAACGCTGTTTTATACTATTCAAAAAAATACCCTGCTATATTTCGCAATCCTTAGAACACACGCCTACAAGGTTTCATTCAAAATATCACTTACACCCAATATTTTAGCTCTTCTCATTACGACAAAACGGCAGACTCAATTTCATTTACTTAAGCCAGTTGACTTGCGGTGCAGTCTACGCATAGCGCAAATGCTCAATTCAGCGAATGTGTCCGGGAGTTATGGACCATCATGGCATGCTTTGGTGAAGTAAAATGGCGGAGGGGAAGGATTCCACATCAATCTGTAACTATCTGATAGGAATCAGTTTTCAGGACCCCAGCCAATCCAACCCCACATCTCACCCCACATTCGACCGGGTTACTTGGGCTGTTTGCTGGATATGGATCGAATTGGGTCGAGGGGTGGGGGCTAGATTGGGTTGGACGTTGCGCCTTCGACCTTGGTTGTGGGATTGGCGGAAACGTAATGAACGATGGCCAGTACAAATCCGTAAAAAAGATGCACCAGCTTTTTCCAAGACCTTTATCAGCAAAAACGATGCGCTTTCCTAGGCAGGAAGTCACTATTGCTCAGCAAACGCAATTTCAAGCATCGCTCTCTGAATAGCTTCAGGCATGCCGGGGTCGTATTGACTATGGGAAGCCCCTTTTACAATCTGACATGTTTTCTTCAGCGGAAAATTTTCATTTTCAGTTTGCTCGTCTGTATCTGCTTCGTTCTGCAATAGCTTTTCGATAACTTCATAAGCAAAAGCGGGGGGGCAGAGCATGTCGAATTCGCCGGTGATTAATCTTATTTTTTTGCATAAAGAGCGAACACGTTCCTCACGACTTTCAAAAACACGCTCACCATCTTCGTTGATTTTCGCAACTACCGTATCAAGAAAGTTTTTCGAGTTAATTACAGACGCAGGCGAATTCAAACTCTTGTATAAGGTCAAGCCCAACTTAACGATATCCTCATCTGAAGTCAGTAACTCGATATTAGTTACGGCAGGATTAGCATTGTCGACACCTACAGTTGTGCCCAGATTATCCCACTTCAACCAGCTTACCGCTGCTTTTTGACTTTCTTCTGGGCTTTCGCCAGTCATCAATTCCCAATATTTTTTTACGATTTCCAACCCGGAATTCTCAGTTTTTTCCAATCTTTCCAAATCAGCTCGTGTC
>NYTO01000037.1 GCA_002683535.1 SAR116 cluster bacterium | reverse complement strand
GTCATTCTGGCCAACAGCCATCTGGTGATCAGCCGCGCCGGAGCGTCTTCAGTGGCCGAACTTGCCGCCGCGGGCCGGCCAGCCCTTTTGGTGCCCTTTGCCGGTGCGATGGATGACCATCAGACAATGAACGCCAACCAGCTTGCATCCGTTGGCGGCGGGCATTGCCTTGCCGAAACAGACCTGACAGCAGACAAGCTGGCCGCGCATCTTTCAGCCATGCTGCAGGACCCGGCGCGCCTTGCCACTATGGGCAAGGCAGCCCGCAGTCTTTCCGCCCGCCAGCGCCGCCGCAGACATCGCCGACTGGGCCATCGAATTGGGAGGCGTGGCAGCATGAGCGAACTTCCCCTTTCTATCGGCACCCTGCATTTCACCGGTATTGGCGGCATCGGGATGAGCGGCATCGCCGAAATTCTGTTTGAACTTGGCTATCAGGTGCAGGGCAGCGATGTGTCTGAAAATGCCAATGTGCGGCGTCTTCGCGACAAGGGCATTCCGGTGACCTGCGGACAGAAGGCCGAAAATATCGATGATGCCTCGATTGTGGTGATTTCAACCGCAATCAAGCCGGACAACCCGGAATTGCTGGCGGCACGCGAACGCTTTTTGCCAATCGTGCACCGCGCCGAAATGCTGGGTGAGCTGATGCGCCTGCGCTGGTCGGTTGCCGTTGCCGGCACACATGGCAAGACAACCACCACATCGCTGATTGCCACGCTGCTGGATTCCGCCCGCATCGATCCGACCGTGATCAATGGCGGCATCATCACCGGCTGGGGCAGCAATGCCCGCCTTGGCAAGGGACAGTGGATGGTTGTCGAGGCAGATGAAAGTGACGGGTCATTTTCCAAGCTGAACCCCACTGTTGCCGTCGTCACAAACATTGATCCCGAACATCTGGACCATCACGGCACCTATGAGGCGCTTGAGGCAGCATTCTTCAATTTTGTTGCCGCCATTCCCTTTTACGGCTTTGCCACCCTGTGTATCGACCATCCCTCGGTGCAGCGGCTGATGGCTGGCATCAAGGACCGGCGGATCATCACCTACGGTCTGTCGGCCAATGCTGATGTACGTGCAGTGAATATGCGTCACGAAGGACCAGCCATGCTGTTCGATGTGATGCTGTCCGAACGCACCGCCGGCAATACCGGCATCATTTCTGATCTGCGCTTCCCGATGCTTGGTGAACATAATGTCCAGAACTGCCTTGCAGCGATTGCNGTNGCACTGGAANTGGGNATGACGCCNGATGAAATCATCACCGCGCTTGCCGGTTTTGGTGGCGTGGGACGCCGGTTTGAAACCAAAGGTGTCAGCGGCGGCGTGACCGTGATCGATGATTACGGGCACCACCCGGTGGAAATTCGCGCTGCNTTGCAGGCTGGCCGGATGCTGTGCGGCACCAACAAGCTTGTCGCNGTCGTTCAGCCGCATCGCTACAGCCGGCTTGCCGATCTGTTTGATGATTTCTGCGCCTGCTTNAATGATGCAGACGAAGTGCTNGTTGCTGATGTCTATGCNGCTGGCGAGGCCCCGATTGACGGGATCGACAAGAATGCGCTGGTCACCGGTCTGCGTGACCGCGGGCATCGTGGCCCGGCACCGCTGGAATCGCGNGAAGATCTGGCAGGGGAAATCCTGCAGCGNACCAATTCTGGCGATCTTGTTATGTGTCTTGGTGCCGGTGATATCACCAGCTGGGCCGCTGCGCTTGCAGACGAAATGGACAAATTGCGCGGGGGGGCATCATGACGCTGGTCAACCGTCTTCCCGCTGTTCGCGGCACCTATGCCGATGCTGTCGATATGTCGCGCCACACATGGTTTGGCGTCGGTGGACCGGCTGACGTGGTGTTCTGCCCGCGTGATGCCGATGATCTGGCGCAGTTCCTTGCCAGTTGCCCGGCCGACATTCCCCTGCTGCCAGTTGGTGCGGGCTCGAACCTTCTTGTACGTGATGGCGGTGTTGCCGGCGTCGTCATCCGGCTGAATGAATTCATGACCTCAATATCGCATGACGGCACCAGCGTGACCGCCGATGCCGGTGCAACCGACGCCGATGTTGCCCGCTATGCAGCACGGGCGGGCCTTGCCGGCCTTGAATTCCTGATTGGTATTCCGGGAACCATTGGTGGCGGCCTGCGGATGAATGCCGGTGCCTATGGNGGTGAATTCCGCGATATCACGCTGCGTGCATACGGTTTCGACAGGCAAGGCAACGCCGTCAGCGCCACACCCGATGAAATGGGCATGGCCTACCGGCACAGCGATGCCCCCGCCAACTGGATTTTCACCCATGCAACGCTTTCTGCTGTCACTGGCGTGCCTGATGACATCAAGGCCAGGATGAAAGAGATCATCACCAGCCGTNGTGATGCGCAGCCGCGCGGCGTGCGTACCGGTGGCAGCACATTTGCCAACCCGCCCGGCGGCAAGGCCTGGCAGGAAATCGATGCCGCCGGGTGCCGTGGCATGGTCATCGGCGGCGCACAGGTATCCGAAAAACACTGCAACTTCCTGATCAATACCGGCACTGCCAACGCCCATGATCTCGAAACACTTGGTGAGGCGGTGCGTGGCCGTGTTCAGGAACATGGCGGCCCGCCCCTGCGCTGGGAAATTCGTCGTGTTGGCCGCCTGGCAGATGGCAAACGCATCATCGCCGCGCGACCGGAGNCAAATGAACAACCAGAGGGGAATGGCGCATGACNGGCGAGCGCGTAGCCGTCCTGATGGGGGGCTGGACATCCGAAGCACCGGTCAGCCGGGTCACCGCCAGCTTTTGNGGTCANGCGGCNCGCAACGCCGGCTGGGATGCTGTCGAGGTCGAGGTCGAACGCAATATCGCTGCCGTGCTGGCCGAGATGAAGCCATCGCGCGTGTTCAACGCGCTGCATGGTCAGGTGGGCGAGGATGGCAACATTCAGGGGCTGCTGAACATNATGAACATCCCCTACACGCATAGCGGCGTGCTGGCATCGGCGATGGCCATGGACAAGCTGCGNGCGAAAAATGCNCTTGCCGAGGTCGGCATCAATGTCCCGCCGACCCTGCCATTGGTNGAGGACAGCCATGTCTATCCGGCAGATTACAATGGGGCGCATGTGATCAAGCCGCGCGCCGACGGGTCCAGCATTGGCGTGGTGATTGTACCGGAAGGCAACAATGCCGCCCCGGCGCGCAGCCACTGGAAGCTGGAAACAGAGCTGATTGCAGAACCCTATATCCCCGGCCTTGAACTGACCGTAGCTGTTCTTGANGGCACGGCCCTGTGCGTGACCGAAATCCGTCCAAANATCGACTTCTATGACTTTGACGCAAAATATGCGGCTGGTGGGTCCGAGCATATCCTGCCTGCCGACATCCCGCAGGAGGTCAGCCTGATTGCCTGCGACTGGGCCGAGCGCGCCTACCGCCATCTTGGCTGCCGCGGTGTGATTCGTGCCGACTATCGCTGGGACAAGGACAAAAACGCGCTGTTNATGCTGGAAATCAANACCCAGCCCGGCATGACCGCCACCTCACTTGTGCCTGAACAGGCCCGCTTTGTTGGTCTGTCCGGCGAAGAACTCGTCAACCACCTGCTGGAGACTGCGCAATGCGACGACTGANGCCATTCATGCGCGCACGCAGCGACAGCGCACCGGCAGNTGATACCGGNCAGACACAGCGCCGCCTTCCCGGCTGGCAGAGTGATTGCCGCCTCNGTACTNGTGGTCCTTCTGGCTGGCGGCAGTATTGGCGTCTATCTCGAACGCGGCCGCCTGACNGACATTCTTGTAGCCACCTCGGCAGATGCCGGCCTGAAGCTTGAATATATCGAAGTCTATGGCCGCACACACACGCCGAAAGATGTATTGCTTGCCGCCAGCGAACTGACCCTTGGCGAACCGATGCTGAGCATCTCTCTTCGTGACCTGCATGCCCGTCTGTCCACCATCGGCTGGATTGAGGATATCGCCATCGAGCGCGAGATGCCGTCGACAATCCGCCTGCTGCTGACCGAGCGCATGCCGATGGCGTTGCTGCAAACCGTCAATGGCCACCGGGTCATCGATGCCAGCGGCACCATCATCACCGGTGCCGACCCGTCGGCCTTCAGCCATCTGACTGTGGTGGCTGGCAAACAGGCTGCCGGCAAGGTGGCACCAATCCTGAACATCCTGCGGACAGAGCCCGAGCTTTATGCCGAAGTCTGGGCTGTCACCTTCCAGTCAGAACGGCGCTGGGATGTGCATCTGCGCAGCGGCATTCGCGTTCGCCTGCCCGAAAGCGACCCGCGCACCGCCTGGTCACGCCTTGCCATGATCGACCACACCAAGCGCATTACCGATCGTGATCTTGCGGTTATCGACATGCGTGTGCCGGACCAGATGATCGTCGAACCGAACATTCCGGTTCGCGGAAAGGGGAGCAAGACATGAAATTGCATCGCGCCCGTCACAGCCGCCGGCCATTCGGCATTCTTGACATCGGCAGTTCGAAAATCTGCTGCATGATCGGCGAACATGACAAGAATGGCGGGGTTCGCCTTCTGGGACAGGGAACGCATGCCTCGGGCGGTATCCGCGCCGGAGAGGTTACAGCACTCGCCGATCTCAGCGATGCCATCGGCAATGCCGTACAAACAGCCGAGCGCGCCGCCGGGGTGTCGATGAATGCCGTCAGTGTTGTGCTGGCCGGTGGCGGCCCGCACTCCAACTTCCGCACGCAAGCCATCACCATGTCCGACAGCACTGTCAGCAGACGCGACGTACGCCGCCTTCTCGACCGGTCAGGTGCGCAGGAACTTGATAACGCGCTGCAGCTTATGCAGCTTCACCCGCTGCATTACAGCCTTGATGACATCCGCGGCATTTCCGATCCGGTTGGCATGCGTGGGCGTGAACTGACAGTAGATTTCCTGACTGTGGTCGCAAACCGCACCCATCTGGCCAACATCATCGAGGCGCTGGCCCAGAACCATCTTGGCGTGGAACGGTTTATCCATGCCGGCTATGCCGCAGGACTGGCCTGTCTTGGCAATGAGGAACGCGAAGTCGGCAGCACCGTTATCGATCTTGGCGGTGGCACCTCGTCGGCAGCAATCTTCATGGATGGCAAGCTGATCTATATCGATACTGTTCCGGTTGGCGGTCAGCATGTGTCAACGGACATCGCCCGTATTCTGTCAACACCGCTGGCCACCGCCGAACGGCTGAAGGCGGTTCATGGCGCCATTACCCCGATCGATACCATGGCGGCAGCCCCCTCACCGGTGCGCGAAGCCCTGCAGCTGGGTCATTCGGACAATATCATGTTGCCCGGCGTCGGTGATCATATCGAGGTCGATGGCAAGATGATTGACCGCAGCCTGCTGAGCGCCGTCATTCGTCCACGCATTGAAGAAATCATCGAACTTCTGACCGACAGGATGCGGGCCGTGCGCATGGATTATGCCGCCGGCAACCGCTTTGTCCTGACCGGCGGCGGCAGCCAACTGACAGGCATTGCCGATTTCTGTGCACAGGTCGCTGGTAAGAGCGTCGGCATCGGCCAGCCAGCCAGCATTGACAATCTGCCAAGTGAAGAGACCAGCCGGTCCAGCGCCGCCGCTATCGGCGCCCTTATTCATGTAAGCCGTCTGACCGAGGATGACCCGGCCGAACGTCAGACAAGAACCCTGCCCCACGGTCCGATCGAACGATTGGGCGCGTGGTTCCGGGACAATATCTGAGAAAGGAGCATCCACCATGCAGCCTTGTACATTGACGACACCCCCGGCCGCACCATTGGCCGACCCTGACGTCAGACATATCAATTTCGTTCGCGGGGCCGTCGAGCCGTTCCAGCGCCCCCACCCAACTGCTGCCGCGCCCTTGAGCGTTTCGGTACCGGCAGCCCCATGGTCAACCATCACAAAAGGGAGACTCGCATGACCATCAACCTCTCCGTTCCGCAAACCATGCAGGAACTGCGCCCGCGCATCACCGTTGTCGGTGTTGGCGGGGCCGGCGGCAATGCCGTCAACAACATGATCAATGCTGATCTGGATGGCGTCGATTTTCTGGTCGCCAATACAGACGGTCAGGCACTGGCGCATTCACTTGCCAGTCGCAAGATCCAGCTTGGCACGGCCATAACCCAGGGCCTTGGTGCCGGATCGCAACCAGATGTTGGACGCGCCGCCGCCGAGGAAAGTATCGAATCTGTGATGGGTGAACTTGCCGACTGCAACATGGTGTTCATAACCGCCGGCATGGGTGGTGGCACAGGTACCGGGGCTGCCCCGGTTATCGCGCGCGCTGCCCGCGAACGCGGCATCCTGACTGTCGGCGTGGTCACCAAGCCTTTTGACTTTGAAGGTCAGCGCCGGATGGCGCAGGCCGAAGCCGGTATCGAAGAGATGCAGGCCTATGTCGACACGCTGATCGTCATTCCGAACCAGAACCTGTTCCGGCTGGCGAATGAGCGGACCACCTTTGCCGATGCGTTCCACATCGCCGACACCGTGTTGCACCAGGGCGTTGCCGGTGTCACCGATCTGATGATCAAGCCCGGCCAGATCAATCTCGACTTTGCCGACATTCGCGCGGTGATGAGCGAGATGGGTAAGGCCATGATGGGCACTGGCGAGGCATCTGGCGAAAGCCGGGCCACGCAAGCTGCCGAAGCAGCAATCAACAATCCGCTGCTGGACGACATCACCATGCAGGGTGCCCGCGCCGTGTTGATCAATGTCACTGGCGGTCTGGATATGACCCTGTTCGAGGTTGATGAAGCCGCCAACCGGGTCCGCCGCGAAGTTGACAGCGAGGCCGTGATCATCTTTGGATCAACCTTTGACGAAAAGCTGGAAGGCGTGATGCGGGTATCCATCGTTGCCACCGGCATTGAAGCTGTTGCAGGCTCGGGTGCACGCCCGATGCCATCATCGGCAACCTTGCCGTCATCCGGCAATGTGGCGCGGACATCGACCATCATCTCACCTGCCACTATATCATCGGCCCCAACATCTTCTTCAGATGCTGCCAAGTCTCAGGTTGTAACGGCCGATACGAATGTGACAGCAAAGCTGGCAGACAGTGGTAATGGTGGCCCTGACAAAGCCGCATCACAGGCACAGGCAACGCTGCCGACAATGCCGACGATGGCATCCGCCCCAACCGCATCAGCAGATGATGCGGCCTCGGCGGATACGGATACTGTCGCAGATGCTGACAAAACAGCAGCATCAACGCCGGACCTGATCCACAGTGCCACCAGCATGGAAGGCAGCACACCCTATGAGTCGGGGTTTATTGCCACGAAAAAGACCTCGCGTCTGGCCTTCCTGTCGACCGGCAAGCCGGCGCCACGCAAGCCTGCCCCGGCCGAAGTTGCCATGCCGATTTTCTCGGACAAGCCAACAGCTGACTCCGACGGGCCTGCAAAAGCCAGTGATGGTGGCGGTGATACCGCAGCGGATAGCGGGCAGATGTCACTTGACGAGGCCATCGCACGCGAACGTGCAGCGGCAAGTCTGGCAACCAGCCTTGGCGCATCAGGCAGCCCGTCAGATGCTGTGTACGCAACAAGCAGCGTGTCAGACACGCCGGACACACTGGCCAGCAAGCCAGCGGCATCATCTATGGTCAGTCATAACCCGGCCATGGTCAGTGACAACCCGGCTGATGTCGCCACAATGCGCCGTGAGGCGTTTGTACCGCCAGCACCGGCCCCGCTCCCCGAAGCTGAGTCCGTGCCGGCAGCAAGCATCGGTCGCACCAGCCTGATCAACAAGATATCAGGCCTGTGGACCAGCAAGTCGCAGGATGACGCACGCACGGATCGCCGCGAACCGGCAGTCGAAGCGGCTGCACCGGTCGACAATACGCCATCGATCCTTGATCTGCCGCGTGCTGATGCCATCACGCGTTTGGCCGAACCAAAGCCGAAGCCATCGCTTGAAACAGCAGGGGATGATCTGGAAATTCCGGCATTCCTGCGCCGTCAGGCAAACTGATCAACGCCGTCACAGCGGCGGCACACCAAAAAAACAGGGCCTCGCAGAATGGTGCGGGGCCCTTCTTTTCAGGGCTTCTATAATCATTCAAGACTGGGATGTAGGTGGCTGAAAAATGGTGCCAAATTCCAGCGCTGGTTATTGTAACAAGCGGTAACCAAACGTGATTTGAAGCTGGTGGTGGCCGAGCCTAGAGTGTAGTTCGTAACAAGAGGGGTGACCGGTGCTGTCAGCCATCTCCATCAAGCTTTGATGGATATGGCCGGGACAGGTTCAACCGAAAACCCTGAAGCAACATTTGAATTCGGCAATTGGTGTAATCCAATTCGCAGACACTAAACTTTCAGGCGGGAATATGTTTAGCGATCAACCGATGCAGACTACGGTCCGTGATGTCGTCTCCTTTGACGGCATTGGACTGCATTCAGGACGCTTTGTCCATCTCGCGGTTCACCCGGCCCCGGCGAATAACGGCATCCAGTTCAAGCGTGTTGATGTCACCGAAAACCGCCAGACAATTGCCGCCCGCCCCGATAATGTCAGAAAAGCCCGCCTTTGCACGCGCATTGAAAATGCCGAGGGTGTCAGGCTTGAGACAGTTGAACATCTGATGGCTGCCTTTGCGGGTCTTGGCGTTGATAATGCCCTGGTCACAATCGACAGTGGTGAGGCACCAATCCTTGATGGCAGCAGCCTGCCATTCGTTACCGCATTGATGCAGGTTGGTCTGACCACCCTGCCGGTCCGCCGCCGCACAATGGTGATCACCGATACAGTGCGCGTTGAGCATGCTGGCGGCTGGGCGATGGTTGAACCTTGCGACCAGCTGGAAATCGATGCTGAAATCGACTTTGAGGACCCGGCAATCGGTCGTCAGCGTTTCCACTACATCCATGGTGATGGCCAGTTCAAAACACAGCTTGCAGCCGCACGCACCTTTTGCCAGATGCGTGATGTGGCCGCGATGCAGAATGCCGGGCTTGCTCTTGGTGGATCACTCGACAATGCCGTTGTCGTTGAGAACGGACGTATCCTGAACGATACCGGCCTGCGGATGAAGCATGAATTCGTACGTCACAAGATCCTTGATTGCCTTGGTGATCTGTATCTTCTGGGCATGATGCTGCGCGGCAAGGTTACGGCGTCACGCCCCGGCCATGCCATGTGCGCTGACCTGATCATCACCTTGTGGGACACCACTGAGGCCTATCGGATTGTCGAAGAAGGCGCGCTTGTTGGTCATTCGGACGGTTACGCTCTTCCCGAAGTTGCGGCGGCAGCTGCCGTCTGACCTGGCGGTCCTCACACACGCCTGAATCTAAGCTGTTATCCGCCCTGCCGGCGACCCCCGCATTGCGGGCCGGCTATCCAGATTTCAGTCAATACAACTCGGCCTTTTCAGGCGGCCCACGAGTGGTTATTGTGGGCTCTCGCTGAACGCCTTCCGGAGACGCCCCGTGGCCAACCCTTTGCTCCCGCTGATTGCCTCTGCCGTGTTGATCGGGCTTGCCGCCTGTTCAACGCCAGAATTACCGGAACAGGTCGAACGCCCGGCCAATGAGCTGTATGACGAGGCGCTGCAACTGGCAAAATCAGGCGAGCCTGACAAGGCCGCGCCAAAATTCGAGGAAGTTGAACGCCAGCACCCCTATTCCGATCTTGCCGTACGCGCGCAGACCATGGCGGCCTGGGCCTTCTACCAAAGCAATGATTATCCCCGCGCTGTCGCCTCTCTGGAACGCTTCATTGAACTGAACCCGGCCGACCCGATGGTTGAGTATGCGCACTATCTGCGTGCCCTCAGCTATTACGAGCAGATCGTGAATGTTGAGCGTGATGCCGAAATGACGATGCTGGCGCTGAATGCCTTTGAGGACCTGCTACGCCGCTTTCCCAATGGCGAATATGGCCGTGATGCGCAGCTGAAGGCTGACCTTGCACGCTCGCACCTTGCTGGCAAAGAAATGGCCGTCGGCAGATTTTATGCCCAGCGCGGGTATCACGCCGCTGCGCTGCGCCGCTTTGAAGAAGTGGTTCGCACCTATCAGACCACCAATCAGGTGCCCGAGGCGTTGTACCGCATGGTTGAGGTCTATCTTGCCCTCGGGCTTGTTGACGAGGCTGACCGCGTTGGATCTGTGGCAGTCTACAACTATCCTGATTCCTTCTGGACGAAAGAGCTGCTTGCCCTGGCCGACGACCCGTCACGCAAGCTGCCGAAAGGCATGTTCGAACGGGCCATTGATTCCGTTGCCGGACTGTTCGACAGAGAGTGATGCTGCAAAGCCTTAGCGTTTCAAACATTGTCCTGATCGAACGCCTGACCCTGACCTTCGATACCGGACTGACCGTCCTGACCGGTGAAACCGGGGCCGGCAAATCCATTTTGCTTGATGCGTTGGGCCTGGCGCTTGGCAGCCGAGCAGATTTCCGCCTGATCCGCGAAGGCGCTGACAGCGCGCAGGTGGCCGCCAGTTTCCATGTCGACCCGTCACACCCGGTCTGGACACGCCTTGTCGAAGCAGACATTCCGGTTGATGACACGCTGATCCTGCGACGCCGCCTGAAAGCTGATGGCAAGTCGTCGGCCAGCATCAATGATGTGCCGGTATCAGCGACACTGCTGCGCGAGGCAGGTGACAGGCTTGTCGAAATTCAGGGCCAGTTCGAAGGCCGCGGTCTTTTGGATGTGGCAACGCATGTCACCCTGCTGGACCGCGCGGCGGCGCATGACGATATTCTGGAAAAGCTGGCCACCGGCTGGAACAGCTGGTTGCAGGCGCAGCGCAATCTGGCGCAGGCCAAGCGCGATCTGGAGAAGGCGCGCGCTGAAGAAGAATGGTTGCGGGATGCCGTGGAACAGCTGGATCTTCTGGCACCGCAACATGGTGAGGAAGATGAATTGTCGGCCGAGCGTGAACGCCTTGCCAATGTCGGACGTATCGGTGAAAGCCTGGCAAATGCGGATGAGGCCGCTTTCGGCGATGCCGGTGCGCAGTCAATGCTTGGGCGCGCCCGCGCCGCCCTTGAAAAGGCTGCCCCCCTGTCTAGCGGGCTGCTGGATGATGCGCAAGCCGCGCTTGAACGCGCCGATGCCGAACTTGCCGAAGCCAGTGCCGCCATCAGCGGTGCCGGTCATGCGCTGGAAAGCGATCCGGCGCGCCTGCAGGCGGTGGATGACAGGCTGCATGAATTGCGCCAGCAGGCCCGCAAGCATGATTGTAGCCCGGACGACCTGTCTGACGTACATGCACGCCTTGCTGCCAATCTGGCGGGCATCGAGGATTCAGCCGGCNCGCTGGCCGGACTTGCCGACAATGAANGCCAGTGGCGCGACTATTACCGTCAAGTGGCCGATGTNGTTGCTGCCAACCGGGCCCGTGCTGCGGCGCGACTTGATATGGCGGTTGGCGCTGAATTGCCGCCNTTGAAGCTTGATGGTGCCACCTTTACAACACAGATCACCNANCTGCCGCCCGAACAATTCGGGCCACTTGGCACGCAGCAGGTGCGCTTTGAGGCCAGCACCAACAAAGGCATGAANGCTGGCCCAATTGACCGCATTGCATCCGGCGGCGAGCTGGCCCGTTTTCTGTTGGCACTGAAAGTATCTCTGGAAGATGATGCTACAGGTCGCACCCTGATCTTTGACGAGGTTGATTCAGGTGTTGGCGGGGCCGTCGCCGCGGCTGTTGGCGAACGCCTGTCACGCCTTGGAACCGCAACACAGACGCTGGTTGTCACGCATTCACCGCAGGTCGCTGCCAAGGGCGACCACCATATGCGCATTGCCAAGACCGCCACCGATGATGGTGTGATCAGCGGCACCGAGTCGCTGGACAATGATGCCCGCACCGAAGAGATTGCACGCATGCTGGCAGGTGAACAGATCACGGCCGAGGCCCGCGCCGCTGCACGCGCATTACTGCAGGACCGGACGGGCTGAGATGTCGGATGATCACGACAAGGGTCCGGCAGGCCTGCGCCCCGGCACCGCCCTTCCGGCCACCATGACAGCAGATGAAGCGGCCACAGAACTGGCCGCGCTGGCAGCATCCATCGCCTTTCACGATCAACGCTATCACGGTGATGATGCGCCCGTTATCACCGATGCCAACTATGATGCCCTGGTCGCGCGCAACCGTGAACTGGAAGCCGCTTTCCCCGCCCTTGTGCGGACCGACAGCCCCAGCCTGCGCGTAGGCGCAACCGCCGCCGCCGGCTTTGGCAAGATACGTCATGCCCGCCCGATGCTGTCATTGAATAACGGGTTCACTGACGAGGACATTGTTGATTTTGGCANCCGNATCCGGCGCTTTCTGTCGCTTGGTGAAGATGACGAGCTGGCCTTTACTGCGGAACCCAAGATCGACGGATTGTCGCTGTCACTGCGCTATGAAAAGGGCCGCCTGATCCAGGCCGCAACGCGCGGCGATGGTACCGAAGGTGAAGATGTCACCGNGAATGTTCGCGGCGTGTCTGCNATTCCCGCCNCCCTTGCCGGCACCCCGCCTGACATTCTTGAGGTGCGGGGCGAGCTGTATATGGACAGGCAGGATTTCATCGCCCTCAACNCNGCGCAAAAACAGGCTGACGGCAAGATTTTTGCCAATCCGCGCAATGCGGCGGCAGGGTCGTTACGGCAAAAGGATGCCAGCGTGACAGCATCGCGCAATCTGCAATTCTTTGCCTATTCGCTTGGTGAGATCAGCGCCCCGCTTGCCAGCACCCATGCTGACAGTCTTGCCGCCCTGAAATCCTTTGGTTTCAGCGTCAATGAATTGTCCACCCGCTGCACCGATAGTGANGCNTTGCNGGCACATTATGCAAAGATTGGCAGCCTGCGCGCCGATCTGGGCTATGACATCGACGGCGTGGTCTACAAGGTTGACCGGCATGACTATCAGGAACGGCTTGGCCAGGTGGCACGGGCCCCACGCTGGGCGCTGGCGCATAAATTCCCGGCCGAACAGGCGNAAACCGTGCTGAACGCCATCGACATTCAGGTCGGGCGTACCGGTGCGCTGACCCCNGTGGCGCGNCTTGCNCCGGTCACTGTCGGCGGTGTTGTTGTTTCCAACGCCACCCTGCATAACGAAGATGAAATTCGCCGCAAGGATATCCGCGTTGGTGACCGGGTTGTTATTCAGCGCGCCGGTGATGTGATTCCGCAGGTGGTACGGNTCATAACCGAGAGNCGCCAGCCTGACAGCGCAGAGTTTGTCTTTCCTGACAGCTGTCCGGAATGTGATGCCCCGGCCATTCGCCCTGAGGGAGAGGCCGTGCGGCGCTGTACCAATGCATTGNACTGTCCGGCACAACGTCTTGAATGGCTGAAACATTTCGTGTCNCGCGATGCCTTTGACATTGAAGGGCTTGGCGCGCGCCAGATTGACCAGTTTGTGACCCTTGGCTGGGTGACACGGCCCGCTGATATCTTCCGGCTTGCCGCCCGGCGCGATGATATGGCAGCGCTGGATGGCTATGGCGATGTCTCGATCAACAATCTGCTGGCCGCGATCGAAACCCGGCGCAGCATCGNCTTTGAACGNGTGATCTTTGCGCTTGGCATTCGCCAGATCGGGCAGGCAACNGCCCGCCTTCTGGCNCTGCATTANGAAACGCCCGATGCCCTGATGGCCGCCACCGCACCTGATGCAGACCATGACACCAGCGCGGCAGAGCTGGTTGAAATCGATCAGATTGGCGAGTCCATGGTGGCCGATTTCATGGGCTTCTTCACGCGTGAAAGCAACCGCGATGCGGTCAGCGACCTGTTTGCGCAACTTGCCATCATCCCGCCCGAACGTCCGGCTGATGACAGTCCGGTCAGCGGCAAGACCATTGTTTTTACCGGCACCTTGGCCGGCATGTCGCGTGCCGANGCAAAGGCGCGCGCCGAAGGGCTGGGGGCAAAGGTATCCGGGTCGGTATCTGCCAAGACCAATTTTCTGGTTGCCGGTGCCGATGCCGGATCAAANGCCCGCAAGGCAGCCGAACTGGGNGTGACCGTCCTCAGCGAAGACGAATGGCTGGCGATGATCGGTGCCAGCTAGGCAGATCCGTTTCGGCNATCCCGGAATCAGNNTTCATAAAACGTCTTCAAACTTCATAGGTGACAGCGCCGCTAAACCNGTGCGCAGGCGCTGGCCAGCCAGTCAAGGCATGCCGCCTCGCCCGCCAGTTCAGGGGACAGTTTTTCCATAACCTCGGCATGATAGGCATTCAGCCAGTCACGCTCGGCCGGAAGCAGCAGGTCCAGATCAATCAGATTGCGGTCGATCGGGCAGAGCGTCACGGTCTCAAAGCCGCTGAACCCCTTGTCATCGGACGCGGTGACAATCACCAGCGTTTCCGTGCGGATACCCCAGGCGCCTGCCTGATAGCAGCCGGGCTCATTCGACAGCAACATGCCGGGCAACAACGCCTCGGTCCCCCGCTTGGAGATGCTGGCAGGCCCTTCATGCACCTGCAGCACATGCCCTACCCCGTGGCCGGTGCCATGCGCATAATCCAGCCCCAGCGACCACATCGGCGCNCGCGCCAGCGAATCAATCTGCTGGCCTGTTGTGCCCGCCGGAAACCGGGCCCGTGCAACAGCGATATGGGCGCGCAGCACGGCGGTAAAGGCGCGCCGCATCTGGGCATCTGGCGTGCCGATGGCAACGGTGCGGGTGATGTCTGTNGTGCCNTCACTATAATGGGCNCCTGAATCAACCAGCAGCAGGCTGTCTGTCTGCAACACACTGTCCTGCCCGGCGATGGCACGATAATGGACAATNGCCCCGTTCGGACCGCTGCCACAGATGGTATCAAAACTTGATGCGATAAATTGCGGGCTGGCCTTGCGCAAAGACAGCAGATGCGCGGCGATATCAGATTCCGCCATTCCGTTGCCGCCGCCCGTCGACAGCCAGTGCAGAAAGCGCACCATCACCGCGCCGTCCTCGATATGGGCGCGGCGTGTTCCGGCAAGTTCGGCCGGGTTTTTTCGCGCTTTCATCGCGGTAACCGGNCAGGNCGCCTCAACCAGCTTTGCACCGCAAGCGGCAAGTGGCGCATACAATGCCTGTGGCAGGCTGGCTGGTTCAAACTGGATGACCGCCCCGTNGCCATATCCGGCGCGCGGNTCGATCAGCGCATCAAATTGTTCCAGCGCGACAATCGCCGCCTNATTCGCCAGATCGCCTTCCATCACCGGTGCCAGACTGGCAACATCACCAAGGATCAACAGCCCGTTGTCCCGNTGATACAGGGCAAACACCAGATTGACNGGTGTNTTGGCCAGATCATTGCCGCGGATATTGACCANCCAGTTCACCGCATCGACACGGCTGATCACCACAGCATCAGCACCGCTGTCAGCCAGTTTTTTNTCCAGANCTNCCAGCTTTTCAGTCATCGACTGGCCTGCCACACGGTCCGGCATGCGAAACGGGCGGGCTGCNNCNCGCTGNGGNCGNNCAGTGCCCCACACCGCATCTATCGGGTTTTCAGACTGCGCNACCAGTNTNGCCCCNGCATCANCGCAGGCTTTTTCCAGACGCTTGTATCCGGCGACAGTCACCAGCGACGGGTCCACCCCGATCCGCTTGCCGTCTGCACCGGCCCCGGTCAGCCAGCTGGCAAGACTGGCCTCGGGCAAGGTATGNGTTGACCAGAATGCGGGATCAGACTGGCTGGCCATCTGCAATGTATAGCGACCATCACTGAACAACGCTGCCGCATCATCAAGAATCACGCCATAACCCGCCGACCCGGNAAAGCCGCTGACAAAGGCAAGACGTTCTTCGCTNGCTGGCACCTCTTCACCCTGGAACATGTCNTCACGGCCAACATACCAGCCATCCAGCCCGGCAGTCTTCACAGCAGCACGAAGGCCTGCCATNCGCGCGGCANCAGCCGTCATCTTGAACTCCNATAAATCATCTGGCCATAAATCATCTGGTC